>JBOHME010000048.1:0-30266 GCA_050729795.1 Allostellaceae bacterium
CCCGCGCTTCGAACACCATCCGCCCATGTGACGAGTTTTTACACCGAGCGAAGCGGCAGAGCAGCAGCCTCTTCGCAGTCGGGACCCCACCCTCGGATCATGATCCCCGCAGAGGCGGGAACCCGGGGCGCGCCAAAGGTCCGGACGGTCTCCCTGGACCCCCGCTTGCGCGGGGGCGATAGTCATCAATCGACGAGTCGCTATTCGTTTGCGGCCAGATTTTCAGTCGCGCAGCTCGGGGACGATCCAGAACGGCTTCTGGCCGCGCGCGACCCGCTCGAAATTGTCGAAGGCGTTACGCCAGCGCTTCCAGTGATTGTCCCAAGTCGGCCCGGCGCCGTGCGGGCTGAACGTGATGTTTTTGAGGGTGAACAGCTCGTGGTCTGGCTTGGGCGGCTCTTCGACCATGACATCGAGACCGGCGCCGAGGATCCTCTCGTCCCGCAACGCATTGTAGAGGGCTTTTTCGTCCACCACCGGGCCGCGGCAGGTGTTGATCAGGATCGCGGTCGGCTTCATCATTCCGAGCTCACGCTCGCCAATCAAATTATGCGTTGACAGATCGAGTGGCACGTGCACGGTCACGATGTCCGATGTCTTCAACAGCTCGGTGAACAGCGCGAAGCGCACGCCCAGCGCATCTTCCTGGTCGGTCGTCAGGCGGTTAATGTCGTAATACTTGATATGCATGTCGAAGGCGCGAGCACGGCGGGCGACCTTTTTGCCGATATTACCGAGACCGATAATGCCGAGGGTCTTGTCTTCGAGCTCGTAAAGCTTGGTCGCGTTAAAATCATTGCCGCGCCAGCGTCCCGACGAGACCCCTTCGTGCTGCCAGATCAGTTTGCGGCTGACCGCCAGCATCAGCATCATCGCGTGCTCGGCGACCGCGGTCGAGTTGGCGCCGCCATTGTTGCAGATCGGCACTCCTGCCGCGCGTGCAGCCTCAAGGTCATAAGTGTTGTAGCCGGCGCTCAAGGTCTGGACGATGCGCAATTTTGGCGCACGCTGGTAGAAATCCGGACCGTGCGGGAACTGACCCCCGCCGATATAGTACTCGGTATCCTTCAATATATCATGGAACTCCGGTCGGCCATGCGGGGCCATGACCAGTTCCCAGCCAGGCGAGAGCAGATCATAGGCGATCTGCAGGGTTTCCTCGGAATGGGTGGCCGGGGTCAGGATGCGGGGCATCGGCGTCTCCTGTTGGGCGGGATCGTCGCACGGGGTTAAACCACGGCCGCCATCGTAGCGACTGCGCGGCGCGAGGCCAAAGCGCAAAACGCCCCGGGCGGGTTCGTCGGGGCATCGAGTTCGTCGGGGCATCGAGTTCACCGGCGGATCATGCCAAGCGCCGCGCCGGGGAATCGATTGCCGCGATCCGGCGCCTCGGCTAGCTTGCCGCTCCCTCCCCGCCTTTCCGCCCGGCGCATCACGATCCCGAGAGAGGTAGACCGATCATGCCCGAATCGCCCGTTCAGGACCGTTTTCAGAACCTGCACGAATTCGTGACGCAAGCGCGCACCAACCTCAACCGCAACAATTGGGACTATCTGATTGGCGGCTCCGAGACCGAGACGACACTGGCGCGCAACCGCTTGGCGCTCGACGCGATCGGGTTTCGGCCGCGGGTGCTGCGCGATGTCTCGTCGATCGACTGCAGCCGCACTCTTTTCGGACGAAAGCTGCGCATCCCGGTGCTGTGCGCCCCGGTCGGTTCTCTGGAAGTGTTCGAGCCGGGCGGCGGGGCGACGGTCGCCGCCGCCACCAGCGGGTTCGGCAACGGCATGATCCTCAGCTCGGTGTCGCATCCGGGGCTCGACGAGACCGCCAAGGCCGCCGGCGACGGCTTCCGCATCTTCCAGCTTTATGTGCGCGGCGACGCTGCCTGGGTCGACGACCATGTCCGCCGCGCCATCGACAAGGGCTACAACGCATTCTGCCTGACGGTTGATACCGACAGCTATTCGCGGCGCGAGCGCGACATCGCCAAACGCCATCTGCGCCGCCGCGTGCGCCCCGGCGACGCGCGCATCTACCAGGCGCAGTTCAACTGGAACGATATCGACCGGATCAAAAGGAATTTCGACATCCCGCTGATCCTGAAGGGCGTCGCCACCGCCGAGGACGCCAGATTGGCGCTCGAGCACGGTGTCGATTGCGTCTATGTGTCGAACCATGGCGGGCGCCAGCTCGACCAGGGGGTCGGCTCGATCGACGTGCTGCCGGAAGTCGTCGAGGCGGTCGGCGGCCGCGCCACGATCCTCGTCGATGGCGGCATCTATCGCGGCACCGACGTGGTCAAGGCGCTGATCCTCGGCGCCGATGCGGTCGCCTGCGGCCGCCTTTATGTCTATGGGCTCGCCGCCGCCGGAGCCGAGGGTGTGGTGCGGCTCTTCGAGATCCTCGAAGACGAGATCCGCATCTGTCTGTCGCTATTGGGCGTCACCGGCTGGCACGAGCTCGACAAATCCTATATCCGCCCGGCCCGCCAGGTGGTGCCACCGCACGTCCACAGCGCCTTCCCGCACCTCAATCTGGCGAGGGAGACGTACTAGGCTCCCGTCCACCCTATCTCTCGCCCTTTTGTCCAAAACAAACCGGGTCGCCAACCCTTTCGTATCCTGATTTCGATCGCTCGTGCTGGCGGGGCTCGCCATGGCGCGGCGCCCAGACTTCCTGTGTCGCGGCGCGCAAAACGCCGGCGCCAGCGCTAAGATTGCCCCGAGCGCGGGTCACTGGCCAAATTCCGCGGCCATGACCACAGAAAGCGGCCGGGCCGGGCAACGATCGGCCGCGAGCACACTGCCGGAGATCGCGATGGGCTGCCAGGGTTCGGCGACGGCGCGTTTGTGCCTCTTGCTCGCGCTGTCCGTAGTTTTGCCGGTCGTGCTCGCAGTCGCGGTGGAAGCGCAGCCCGCACCAGGCGCGCCGCCGGCGGTTGGCGTGGTGCGCGCGACGCGTGAAGAGATTACCCAGACCAACGAGTTCATCGGCCGCATCCAGGCGGTCGGGCGGGTCGACCTGGTCGCGCGGGTCACCGCGTTTCTCGAACAGCGGCTCTTTGTCGAGGGCGGCGAGGTCAAGGAGGGCGAGCTCCTCTATCAGCTCGAACAGGGGCCGTTTCGGGCCCAGGTCGATTACAGCAAGGCCAACGTGGCTCAGCTCGAAGCGCAGCACCGCAACGCCGAGCTGACCCTCCAACGCGCGCAATACCTGCTCAAAACCGTCGCCGGCGAGCAGGCGACAGTCGATACCGCCCTCGCCTCGGAGCGCGCTCTGGCGGCCCAGATCGCCGGTGCCCAGGCCCAGCTCAGACAGGCCGAGATCAATCTCGGCTACACCCGGATCTGGGCGCCGATCAACGGCAAGATCAGCCGCACCGCGGTCACCGAGGGCAATGTCGTGTCGCCGACCAGCGGGACGCTCGCGATGCTGGTCAGCCAGGACCCGATGTATGTGATCTTTCCGATCTCGCTGCGCACTGGGCTCGACCTGCGCGACCGCTATGCCAAGATCGGCGGTTATCGCGCGGTGGTGGTCCGGCTGCGACTGCCGACCGGAAAAATTTACAACCGGGTCGGGCGGCTCGATTATGTCTCGCCGACTGTTGCCAAAACCACCGACACCGTGACACTGCGCGGCGTCATCGCCAACCCGGTGCTGCCCGGGCTGAAGCCCGGCGACCCGGGCTCGCGCGAACTGACCGACGGCGAATTTGTCACCGTGCTGCTGCAAGGGGTGCAGCCGGTCTCGGTTCTGGCGATCCCGCGGGCCGCGGTGCTGGCCGATCAACAGGGTGATTATGTCTATGTCCTCGACGCGCAGGACCGGGCGCAGATCCGCCGCATCAAGCTCGGCCAGTCGACGCCGTCCACGGCCGTCGTCAGCAAGGGGCTCGTCGCCGGCGAGCTGGTCATCTCCGAGGGCTTGCAGCGGGTCCGGCCAGGTGCCGTGGTATCGCCCGGGCCGGCGACCCCGGCGCCAGCGCTCCCACCCGAGATCGGCAGCGGCGGGGAGGCCGGCGCAGGCTCCCCGGCCGCCGCCGGCAGCAAAACAAGCGGTGCCCCCGGTGCAGCCAAGGCAAGCCGATGATCTCGGCGGTCTTTGTCGACCGGCCGCGGCTGGCGATTGTCATCGCCTTGGTGATCACGATCGCCGGCCTCTTGGCGCTCACCCGCATCCCGGTCGCGCAGTTTCCCGACATCGTGCCGCCGCAGGTCCAGGTTTCGGCGAGCTTCCCTGGTGCCTCGGCTGCGGTCGTCGAAGCGAGCGTCGCCCAGCCGATCGAGGCGCAGGTCGTCGGCGTCGACAAGATGATCTACATGAAGTCGACGAGCGGCAACGATGGCAGCTACAACCTGACGGTCAGCTTTGACCTCGGTAGCGATCCCGATATCGACACGGTCAACGTCAACAACCGGGTGCAGACGGCACTCGCCCAGCTGCCTCCCGAAGTCCAGCTCGAAGGGCTGACGGTTCAGAAGAAATCGTCGGCGGTGCTGCAATTCATCATGCTCTACAGCAAGAGCGGCAAGTACGATCCGCTGTTCATCACCAATTACGCGATCATCAATGTTCTCGACGTGCTGTCGCGGACCCCGGGGGTCGGCCAGGCGCGCATCTTCGGCGCCCTCAACTACTCGATGCGGATCTGGTTCGATACGCGGCGCCTCGACAATCTGCAGCTGACCCCGGCCGATGTGATCGCGGCGATCCAGGCGCAAAACATCGTCGCCCCGGTCGGTCGCATCGGCGCCCGGCCGATCGGCCATAGCCAGCAGTTCCAGATGAACATTCAGACCGAGGGCCGGCTGACGACGCCGCAGCAATTCAGCAACATCGTGCTGCGCGCCAACCCCGACGGGTCGCTGCTGCGGGTGCGCGATGTCGCACGGGTCGAGCTCGGCGCTCAGAACGAAGACATCGAAGGCCGCCTGAACGGCCGCCCGGCGGTCGCGATCGGCATCTATCTGTCGCCCGGCGCCAACGCGGTGGCGACCGCGAAGCTCGTGCGGGCGAACCTCGATCGGCTGAGCCGGCGGTTCCCGCCCGGCCTCGAATATTTGGTCAATTACGATACGACCACGTTTGTCTACGACACGATCCACGACGTGCTGATCACCCTCGGTATCGCCTTTGCGCTGGTCGTGATCGTCGTCTTTCTGTTTCTCGGCAGTTTGCGCGCCACCGTGATCCCGGCGATCGCAGTGCCGGTCAGCGTCATCGGCAGCTTTGCGGTGCTGCTGCTGATGGGCTATTCGGCCAATACGATCTCGCTCTTGGCGATGGTGCTGGCGATCGGCATCCTCGTCGATGACGCAATCGTCGTCGTCGAGAATGTCGAGCGCGTCATGGAGGAGGAGCCGGAATTGTCGCCGGCGGCGACGACCAAGAAGGCGATGGCCGAGATCACCGCGCCGATCATCGCGATCACCTTGGTGCTGTTCTCGGTCTTTGTGCCGATCGCCTTCATCCCGGGGGTTTCGGGGACATTGTTTCGCCAGTTCGCGGTGACGATCAGCATCGCGATGGCGATCTCGGCGCTGAATGCGCTGACCCTGTCGCCGGCCTTGTGCGCGATGTTTCTGCGCCATGGCGGTCAGCGGCGCGGCCCGATGGGCTGGGTCTTGCGGCGGATCGACACTGTCCGCGACGGCTACGCCGGGATCGTCCGTCGGCTGGTGCGGATCTCGGCCTTTGGCATCGTCGTGATCCTGGCCAGTGCCGCCGTGATCTGGGCGATGTGGCGGCACACCCCCACAGGGTTTCTGCCCGAGGAGGATCAGGGCGCGTTCTTTATCGCGGTGCAGTTGCCGGATGGCGCCTCGGTGTCGCGCACCAGCGATGCGGTGCGCCGGATCGAGACCCGGCTGCGGTCGCTGCCGCAGGTTCAGAACATCTTCGCGATCATCGGCTTCTCGATCATCGACGGGGTCAACGAACCGAATGCCGCTTTTATCGTGCCGACCTTGAAGCCGTTCGCCGATCGCGCCGGTGCGGCCAATTCGGCGCAGACGCTGATCGGCCGGGTCTTCGCCACAGGCCGCCAGATCCGCACCGCGACGGTGATCCCGTTCAACCTGCCGCCGATCATCGGCCTCTCCACCACCGGCGGTTTCGAGTACGAGCTCGAAGGGCTCCAAGGCCAGGACCCGGCGGTGATGAACAGCGTCATGCAGGGGCTGCTGGCCACTGCCAACCAGAACCCGCGCCTCGTGCGCGTGTTCTCGACCTTCACCGCCAGCAACCCGTCGATCTATCTCGATATCGACCGCGACAAGGCGCAGGCGCTGGGTCTCGGCATGAACGACGTGTTCGGCGCGCTGCAGGCCACAATGGGCGGTGTCTATATCAACAACTTCAACCTGTTCGGTCGGGTCTGGCAGGTCAATATCGAAGGCGAGCCGGCCGGAAGGCGCGATGTCGCCTCGCTGTGGCAGATCTACATCCGCAACAAATATGGCAAGGACGTGCCGCTGCGCTCGATTGCCGATGCGCGCATCATCGTCGGGCCGCAGGTGATCACCCGCTACAACAACTATCGCGCGATCCCGATCCAGGGCGGTCCGGCGCCGGGCTATTCGTCGGGCACCGCACTCGCTGCGATGGCCCAGGTTTCGCAGCGCACGCTGCCATCGGGCTATGGCTACGAATGGACCGGGACCGCCTATCAGGAGGTGGCCGCGGCGGGGCAGACCGGGGCGGTGCTCGGTCTTGCCGTGCTGTTCGCGTTTCTGTTTCTGGTCGGGCTCTATGAGAGCTGGGTGATCCCGCTGCCGGTGTTGCTGTCGGTGCCGGTCGGCGTGATGGGCGCGTTTATCGGCATCTGGGCGTGGCACCTGTCGCTCGATCTTTATGCCGAGATCGGTCTTGTCGTGCTGATCGCGATGGCCGCCAAGAACGGCATCCTGATCGTCGAATTCGCCAAGGACCAGCGCGAGCAGGGCAAGGACATCCGCGAGGCGGCCGTGCTCGGCGCACAGATGCGGTTTCGCGCGGTCATGATGACCTCATGCGCCTTCATTCTCGGGGTCTATCCGCTGGTGGTCGCGACCGGCGCCGCCGAGATCAGCCGCCACGATGTCGGCACACCGGTGTTCGCCGGAATGATCGCGGCGAGTGCCATCGGGCTGTTCGTAATCCCGATGCTCTACGTCACTTTTCAGACTTTGCGCGAGCGCAGCGGCAGATGGTTTCGCCGGTCGCGGTCGCGCCGGCCGCCCGAACCCGGCCGAGCCGATTAGAGTCCGGTCGTTGACCCCGTCGCCCGCCAGAACTCCGCATCGGGCCAGCGGCGCTCGCCATCGGCGTAATAGGCGCGCACGCGCTGCCGGTAGATCCGGCGGATCTCGCCGCAACGCGCCGCATACTCGCGCAGCGCGGTCAGATCGCCGCCGAGCGCCGACGGCAGCGCTCGACCGACGGCCATCCCGCTATAGAGCGCGGCAAAGAGGCCCTGCGCGGCGCAAGGATCGAAGCTCAACGCCGCATCGCCACAGGCGACCCACCCCTCGCCCTGGACCGGATCGAGCCGGGCGCCGCACGCCTCATAGCCGCGCAGCGGGCCGTCGAGCACCGGATCGGGAAAGGCTGCCGCGATATGGCGGGTCGCCGCCAGCGCCGCGCACCACGTATCGGGTGCGGCACGCAGACGGGCCGCAGCTGCCGGCCGCGTATGCAGCATAAAGACCGGGCGGCGATCGGGCAGCAGTGCCGCATACCACCATCCGAGCGGCGCCGTTTCGACCATGCTGCGTTCGACGACGTAGCGGCTGTCGGGCTGGGCGTAGCCGACGATCGCGACCAGCGGCTCGTCACGGTGCCGGATTGCGCAGAGCCGACGCGCGACTGCCACCCTCCGCCCGGTGGCTTCGACCAGCCAGCGCGCCGCCACGGCGTCGGCGTTGCGAAGATCGAGTCGCCACGCTCCATCGTCCCGAGTGACTCCGCGAAAGACGGACGGACTCACGACGGCACCGGCATCCCGTGCCGCGTCGATCAATCCGCTCTCAAAGACGGTGCGATCCAAACGCCAGCCCGAACCGTCGGGCTCGTTCAGGAAATCCCGGTGCACCGCATCCGCCGTGCCCCAGGCCGAGATGTTGCCGCGGATCGGCCGGTGCACCGGGTTTTGCGACGGAAGCGGCAGAGCGCAAGCGTGCAGCACATGCAGCGCCGCGCCCGGCAGCGCATCGCCCGGCTTGGGCGACGCGGGATCGGACACTCGCGGGTCCAATAGCAGCACCGAGCGGCCGGCGCGGGCAACAAGGCAGGCTGCGACCGCTCCGGCCGGCCCGGCGCCGATCACCGCGACATCGACGCCCGCGACATCGACGCCCGCGACATCGACGTCCGCGACATCGACGTCCGCGACATCGACGTCCGCGACATGGATGGCCGTCAAGACCGGCTATTCGCGAAACCGGATGCGCACCCGCGTAAAAGCGTCACGATGCGCCTCGTTTTCCCAGCCCGCGAGCTGTGCTGGTGTCGGCGGCGCCGGCGGCCGGGCCGCAAGCAGTGTCGCCGCATGCGCCCGCAATGCCGCGACCCGGTGCGGCGGGATCGATTCGACATAGATGACCGCCGGAAAATCCGGGTCGTGGGGGATGCCCTCGCGCGCTTCGACGACGCCCATATCGGCAAAATGCGCGACCATCTGCAGCATCGCCTCGACCGCATTGGTCGGCAATGCGCGGGTCCACCACAGGCGGTTGTTGAGCGCGGCGAGCCTTTCGCGGCGCGGCCGCGTCGTCTCCATGACGATCTTGTAGTCTTCCTCGGTCAAGACCTGGTTGGGCACCCGCGCCGGCCAGAATGACGGCACATAGGGGTCGAAGCTTGGCGGGTAGCCGGATCGGCAGAAGGCCGTGTCGCCCTGCCAGGGCAGCGCCATCCAGCGGCTGATGCTACCGGGCATCTGGTCGTAGAGCGGGCCGCCCGGCGCCAATGCGATGGCCGGCGTCAGGCTGCTGCCGTAATCGGGCTCGGGCTCGCCCGCCGGCCGCAGCCGAAAGCGAAACGGCTTTTCGAACACGCTCGGATGGCGCAGCGGCCAGGTCATCTCGCAGCCCGGATGAAACGCGTCGGCAAGGCAGAAATGCAGTGCCGCCTTGTCGAGCATAGCGGGCTGTGCCGCGAGCGGAACCTCGCCGATCGTCCGCGGCGGGGTCCCGGCCGGGTCCCAGTCGTTGACAAAATCGCCATCGGCCCAGCGCTGCAGCATCACCTGCTCGACCGCGGGGAGATCGAGCACGTTGCGCGGCGACGTCGCGGTCGAGGAGCCGAACGCATCGCCATAGAGCCAGGGCCACAGGCGCGGCTCGTAGGCCGGCGAGTTGAACGGCCGGAAGGCGTTCATGATGGCGCGGCGCAGCTCGGCCCAGGTATCCGCCGCCCTATTGCGCTCAGCTGGTGCCGGGGCTTGCGCCAGGCGTGCGACAAAGGCCGGGTTCCCGAAATCCATCGGCCCGTCCTTGCCGAACATCGCGGCAAAGCCCTTGTTGACCCATTGCAAGTTCGACAGCCGCCGCAGAAACGGCAGGATGTCCTCGGTAAACGACACGGTCTGCGGCATCGGCAGCCAGCCATTGTGCACATAGCTGTCGAAGAGGAGATCGTACATCGTGCGCCAGCCGATGACATCGGTGCCGTAATTGGGCGGTGCGACAACGACCCAGGCATGATCTACCGGCACCGCGTGGCCGTCGATCGACACGGCGGCGGTGATCGGCCCGTCGGAGATGTCGTCGTACCAGTCATCGGCGTTGTTGAAGCTGTTCGGGTCGTCGGGCTTATAGATCGGCGCTCCCGACGGCGAGGCCGATTTACCGAGCCCGCCGAGGACCAGCAGGCGACCCGCTGCATCGGTGCGCAGCTCGCCCAGGGGCACGACCGTGCCCTTGAATTTCCCGGTGTCGAACGCGTGCTCGGAGCCGCCCGAGACCGATTTCCCGGCAATGCTGCGCGGCCCGGGATCGATCGCCAGGCTGTCGCGCTGATGCACCGGCACATCGGGGTTGCGCCGCGGCATCGACTGCCCGGCTGCATCCGGAATGTCGAGGGCGAGCTGGAACTGGTACCACTGCGCCTTGCGGTTGGCGAGATGGGCGGTCCAGACGATATCCGCATTGTCGGTAGTGAGCTCGCGCACCACCGCACCCGCCGCGTTGTAGCCATAGATGCGGAACAGCGCCGCCTCGCGCTTCAGCGCGCCGGTCGGATCGCGATAGAACCCGGGCGGCGCCGGCGCCGGCTCGGTCACCTGCGGCCCGATATAATACTCGGTCATGCTGTCGCCGATCCTGGCGATGTCGATCGCCGGATGGATCGCCGCCCGCACGATCACGCTGTCGGCGCACGGCGCCAGATCGGAGGTCGGTCTCGGTGAGGCCGGCTCGCCGGTCGGCACGCCGTTGGCGTCGCGCCGCATCTGCGCCGCTGCGGCATAGACCGCGCGCCGCGCCTCGGCGATCGATCCGTGCGGGCGATGATCCTTGGTGACGCGCCAGATGTTCCACGACAGGTTCTCGCCGTACCGGGCCTGGCCGCGCGCCGTGACATCCTGCTGCGGCAGGACGAGATCGGCGAGGTGCACCGGCGGACTGATGCTCTCCGGCCAGGGGACCATCGCCATGTCGAGCGGCTCGCTCTCGGGGCTGGTGCGAAACTGTGCACAGAAGCGGAATGTGACGGCGCCGGCCTGCAATCGCTCGGCCAGATCGGCGGCGAGATAGGTCGGGTCCGCCGGCGGTGACGATCGCGGCGCCACGGCAAGGGTCGGCTCGAGCTTGTATTTGACAAATTGGTCCGGCCCGAACGCGAACGGCACACCGCTCCAATATGGGCTCGCCAGCACGCTCGCGACCGGCTTGGCCATGTCGCTCAGAATCCGGGCGGTTTCCGGGTGCGCCGCGAGATAGGGGCCGTAATCGCCGTCGATCACCCCGGCCTTGGTAAATTCGCACATGTCCCGCGCCGTGTTGACGAAGAACACGTCCATGTTCTGCATAATCAAGTCGAAGGTCGTATCGGTTGATTCGCCAAACAATTTTCCACCCGGCACGCCAAAGAGCTTGATCGCGATGCCGATGGTGCTGGTGTAATCGTTCCGGGTTGGCAGAGTATCAGACGAGAAGCGGACCCATGCGGGATATTCCTGCCCCGCGAACAGCCCGACCCGCAGCTCATGTGGCAGGTCCGGGCGAACCCGGAACACGCCGTTGACGACCCCGTGCGGTTTCAGGAACACCGGCCGCAGTGCCGGGCATTGGCCGGCGGCGATCCGCCCGTGCTCGACGATGCCGACAAACATTTCGACCAGGGAAGCGATCGGATCGTCGGCGCAGTCGGCACCGTGATCGCGACCCGACGAACCCGCGGCCCGCAGATGATCCACCCCATCCCCCCAAGCTTATGGACGCCGGCGTCGTGGCCGACAGCAGATGCCGTCAGGCCGGGCGCTGGCGGGCGGCCGCGACCGGAGCCGACGCCATCGCCGCCGTGACCTTGGCCGGATCGGTGAAGGCCAAATATTCGGCCGCGTATTCGGGCGGCAGGATTTCGACCATCGATTGGTTTTCGAGCCACACCTCGATCACGTGGAACGGGCCGCGGTTGCAGCGGTAGCATTGCCAGCCTTCGCGCTTGGCGACCGCCTCGACGGTGTCGGCCTCGGCCTTGACGCTGAGCGCGAAATGGGTCGGGCCAAAGCCGCGCGCCTCCTTTTTGACAAAACCGCCGCCGTCGCTGCCACCCGGATGCAGCTCGGTGCCGGCCGGGTAGACCTCGACGCCGGAGCCGTGCTCGTCGAGCTGCAGCGCGAAGAAGCTCCCCGGATGGGGCGGAAACGGCACGGCCTTGCCGCCCATCAGCTCGGCCAGAACCCCGGCGACATGCCCGGGATCGTGCGCGGCGATCGACAGGTGATGGATCATGATCTCCCTCTCGGCTGGTCTAGATCAGCAATAGCACGCGGCCGGCCGCGGCGCGACGAGAGCCTTCGGCACGCGCCTGGCCCGCTATGCTGCCCCGCCGCAAAGCGAGCGATCGAAACGCAGGAGATTCGGTCCCGGCTCGCTGCTCTCTTTTGCCGACCCGTCGCCAGTCACTCGATGCGCCCGCTCGGGACGAGAGCGCGCCGTTCGACCACCGCCGCGTCGCCCTTCGTCACCTCGAACCGGGTTTCTTCGCCCTCGCGCCAAAAGCGGATGTCGAATTTCTGCTTGCCGAGCCGCAGATCGCTGAGCGCCAGATCGGGCAGCCAGTCCGGCAGGGTAGGATCGAGATAGAGGCGGCCGTTCGGCGCGTCGGGATCAAACCCGAGAAGCGCCTGCAGGAGCGAGAAGATCGATCCGGCGGCCCAGGCCTGCGGCACGTTGGCATCGGGGTACTGCACCGGGAAATTCGCATCCTCCCGCTCGATCCCGGCATAAAGCTCCGGCATCCGATTGAGCGCGAAATAGCTGCCGGCCTCGGTGACGGCGCGCGCCACCTGGGCCGCCTCCTGGGCCAAGCCATATTGCTTGAAGCCGAGCGCGATGATGCCGTTGTCATGCGGCCACACCGAGCCGTTCTGATAGGACAAGGGATTGTAGGACGGGTGGCCGCGAGAGAGAGTGCGGATCCCCCAGCCGCTCCACATATCGGGCTGCAGCAGGCGGCGAGCAACCCGAACGGCCCGTTCCGGGGGCACGATCCGGCTCCACAGGCAATGGCCGGGGTTGGAGGCGACGGTCAGCACCGGGCGCTTGTCGCCGTCGAGACAATAGGCATAGAACCCGCTCGCCTCGTCCCAGAAGACCTCGTTGAAGCGGGCGAACAGGGTCGCCGCCTTGGCTTGCAGCTCGGCGGCGCGGTGGCTCCGGCCGAGCGCCTCGTAGAGCTCCGCCATGCGGTGCCATGCGTCGTAGACATAACCTTGCAATTCGCACAGCGCCTTCGGCCCTTTGACCGGGCGGCCATCGGGATAGAGGACAGCGTCGCCGGCATCCTTCCAGCCCTGGTTCTCGTAACCTTCCGCCGACCGGGTCTGGTACTCCTGGAAGCCGTCGCCGTCACGATCGCCATAGCGGTCGATCCAGTCGAGGCAGCGTTCGGCGGTGCCGAGATGGTGTTCGACGAGACGCCGGTCGCCGGTGCAGCGCCACGCGGTGTGCAACGCGATCAGGTAGAGCGGGGTCGCGTCGGCGGTGCCGTAATAGGGGGTGTGCGGGATCAGCCGGAAATGCGCCAATTCACCGATCCGCAGCTCGTGCAGGATTTTGCCGGGCTCGGCGTCGCGGCGATCGTCGCGCTCAGTCGCCTGATAGCGGCCCAGCACATCGAGCGCGCCGCGCACAAAGTCGGGATAGACCTGGGCGTTTTGCAGTGCCGCGATCAGACTGTCGCGGCCGAACAGCGCCACAAACCAGGGAATCCCGGCGGCCGGGGTGAATTCGAGATGGTGGGTGCCCTCGACCGGCAGCCGCAGCGCCGCCATGTCTTCGACCGCCTGGCGGTAGAGACTGGTGAAATCGACGTTGCTGGAAACGAGCTTGAGCACAGCGCGCCGCCATTTTTCGAGTGGCTCGCCGAGCACCGAGCGCGGCGCGTGGTCGATACACGCCTCGGGGGCCGAGTGGCGGTCACGACCGACAGCAACCGAATATTCGAGACAGGTGTGCCAGGTGCCGCCCGGCGCGATCGCGACCTCAAAGCTGATGCGCCCGTTGGCATAGACGCAGGGCGAGGTGCTGCGCCGCCGTGCCACGATCAGCTCGCGCAGAAAATCGCGGTCGCGGTACCGGGTGGTCAAACTCGCCGCTTCCGCGTCCCACGCCGTGGTGATCCGGCCGCGCCGGACGAGATTGGGTCCCCGTACTTCGAGAATGTCGGCAAAATCGCAGCGGATCGCGATTTCGAGGTTGAACTTGACCGGCTCGCTGCCGTGATTGGTCAGGTCGATGTCTTCGTGCAGGCCGCCTTCGCCGATCGACCGGCCGAGTTGAAGCAGCAGGGTGCGCCTCGCGATGGTGCCGTCTTCGGTGACAAAGCCTGGATTGGTCAGAAACACCTGCGCCGCGAAATAGGCGATCGTGCCCGAGTTCAACAGCTCCCATGGCTGGCCATCAGCATAAATCGACCAGGCGCTGAGCATCCGCGTGTCGCGGACATAAAAGCCGCAATTGCCGGGCCATGTGATCTGGCCGTCGAGGGCCGTCACCAGCAGCGAGTAGCCCTGGTTTATCGACAGCAACGGCGGCCCCACCTTGATCTGCAGCGCCATGATCCGACCCCGCTTCCGCTAGCGCGACCGGTTCGCGCCGCACGCTCTCGATCGGAGGAACGTCGTGCCACGCGAGCGGTTCGCCGCCAGCCCGCGATTCTTTCGGCCGGTCCGACGTTGTGCTAGCGGCCGGCGGCTGGGACGGTAATCGGCGCGCAATTGGACCGCCCCGACATCAGACAGTCCTCGAGATTTGATTCCTTGCGCAGCGCCTGGACCAGATAGACCGCGGCGACGACCAGCAGCAGCACGACGATGAGCCCGATCACCGCACGCGACCGGGAGCGATCGCTGTGCTGCTCGTCTGAAGGTTCGGCCATCGCGCTGCCTCCGCCGCAATCCGGCTGGCCTGCCGGCGACAGCCGCGGACCGGAGATTATATGCGCATGCGAGGCCGCGCCGTGCCACCCGCTAGTAGCCACCGATCATCTCTTGTCAGGCGCGGTCGGTCTCGTCAAAGCTGCAGCCGCCACGGCGCTACCAGGAGTGCGGTCTTGTACAAGCGATATTTGTGCCTCGGCTGCGGGTTTTTGTACGATGAGGCACTGGGGCTGCCCGAGCACGGCATCGCCGCCGGGACGCGCTGGGCCGACATTCCGTCCGACTGGGTGTGCCCCGATTGCGGCACCCCGAAATCCTTGTTCGAGATGGTCGAGATCGCCTACTGAGCGGAGATTGCGGTGAGCGAGAGTTTTGTGCTGCGCGGCGGCGATCGCGGCTATACGCGACTGGTTTCGACCGGGCCCAATGCGAGCTATGTCGCCGGCCACCCCGATGGCGTGATCACCCGCCATTCCAGCTTCAATTTTCACGAATACCAGTCGGGACGCGCCGGGTTCGGCAAAATCCGGGTCTTCGGCGACGAGGTCTTCACTGGCAACGGCACCGGCTACAACATGCATCCGCATCACAATTTCATTATCATGGCCGTGGTGCTGCGGGGCGCGCTGACGCATATCAACACGATCGGCAAGATCGATGTGCTGTTGCCCGGAGATTATTACAGCTTTTCAGCGGGCTCGGGCGGCAAACACAGCGAACTGAACATCGAGCCGGAGGATTTGCAGGTGATCTATATCTGGGCCCTGCCGGATCGCCTGGCGACATCCCCCACCTATCACCGTGGACATTTCGACGCCACGGCGCAGGCCAACGAGCTCCATTGTCTGATCGGCGACGCCTTTGGGGCGCTGCCGATCCGGCAGGACTTGTCGCTGCACCGGCTGGTCAGCGCCGCCGGCCGTCGCTATACCCACCGGATCAGGGCTCGGCACGGCCTCTATCTGTTTTTGCTCGAAGGAGCCGCCGAGATCGACGGAACGCCCCTCGGGCGACGCGACGGCATTGGTATGACCGGGGGTGTCGCCGGAAGCGACCAGGTCGAGATCGCCGTGACCGCCGAGGAAACCGATCTGTTGCTGGTCGACACGGTGTTGTGAGGGTCGGATGAGTGATCTGCGTCTCTTGAGCGCCCGTGACGCCGCCCGCCGGATCGCCCGCCGCGAGCTGCGCGCCGAGGCATTGGTCGAGGCCTATCTCGACCAGATCGCGGCACGCGAGCCGATCGTCGGCGCCTGGACCCATCTCGATCGCGACCAAGCGCTGGCCGAAGCACGCCAGCGGGACGCCGAGCCGCCGCGCGGACCGCTGCATGGCGTGCCGATCGCGGTCAAGGATCTGATCGACACCGCCGACATGCCGACCGCCTACGGCTCGCCGATTTATCGCGGTCACCGGCCGGCCGCCGACGCCGCCTGCGTGGCGCTGGCCCGCGCCGCCGGCGCTGTCGTGCTCGGCAAGACCGTGACCACCGAATTCGCGACCTTTACCCCCGGCAAGACGGCGAACCCGCATAATCCTGCGCACACCCCCGGCGGCTCGTCGAGCGGCTCGGCCGCGGCGGTCGCCGACGGCATGGCGCCGCTCGCCTTCGGCACCCAGACCGCGGGCTCGGTCATTCGCCCGGCAGCGTTCTGCGGGGTCGTCGGCTACAAGCCGAGCTTTGGGCTGATCTGCCGGGCCGGGGTCAAGCCGCTCGCCGACAGCCTCGACACCGTCGGCGTCCTCGCCCGCAGCATCGACGACGCGGCGTTTTTTGCGGGCGTATTGACCGAGCGGCCGGCCCTGCGCGATCTCGCGATGGCGGCGCAGGCACCGCATTTCGGCCTCTATCGCACGCCGGACTGGGAGGAGGCGGAGCCCGCAACCACGGCCGCGCTCGACACCGCACGGGCGGCGCTCGAACGGGCCGGTGCCGCTGTCGAGGAGATCGCGATTGCGCCCGAGCATCATGGGCTCGCGCAGGCGCAGGACCGGATCATGGGGTTCGAGCTGGCGCGCGCCCTGGCCGATGAGCGGATCCGGCGCAGCGCCGAATTATCGCCGCGGCTGGCCCAGCTGCTCGATACCGGGATGGCGATCGGCGCGGGCGAATACGATGCGGCGCGCAGCCGCGCTGAAACCGCGCGGGTCGGGCTTTCCGGGTTTTTCGGCGGCTGCGCGGCGATACTGGTTCCGGCCGCCCCGGGTGCCGCTCCAGCCGGCCTCGACTATACCGGCAACCCGGTGTTCAACCGCATGTGGACCCTGCTCGGCACACCCTGCGCGACCGTGCCGGCGTTGTGGCAAGAGGATGGCCTGCCGATCGGGGTCCAGCTGGTCGGCCGCATCGGCGACGATGTGCGCCTTCTCGCCTGTGCCGGATTTCTCGAACATGCCCTTGCCGCGGCGGCATGAGGCCGACCCCGCGCCTCCTCCTTGCCATATTGGCCGCGGTCGGGCTCACCGGCTGCACCGCGCTCGCCCCGTTCCCCGCAGCACCGCAGCCGGCCGCTGCCGGGGTCAAAGATACCGGTCCGCGGGTCGCGATCTGCTACGACGTGCTCGCGAGCTCGGCGATCGCGACGCAACAGGCGGCGCAGCAGCAATGCGCCCCCGGCAGCCGCGCGGAGCGCGTCGACACCAATTGGAAGCTCGACCTTTGTCCGGTATTCCTGCCCTCGCACGCCACCTTCGTCTGTGCTCCCAATAAATAACCGGAAGAAGCGGCGTGCCGCTGCGGTAACGCGTGCCGGCGCCTGCCGCGAACACCCATGAATGGGGGAGAATTAGATGAAGCGTGCGATCCAGTTTGCCGCGATCGCCTGCAGCGTGCTGTGGACGATGCCCGGCTCGGCACGGGCGGCCGAACCGGTGAAGCTTAGCGTTCTCGCCGCCGGCACGCTCGCCCGGCCGTTTCAGCAGATCGACAAGATCTTCACGCAACAGCGCCCTGAAGTCGTCGTGCAGCCGCAATTCGGCGGCAGCGTCAAGATGGCCCGCCAGATTACCGAGCTGCATCAGCCGGCCGATCTGATCGCGGTCGCCGACTACCACGTCATTCCGAAATACCTGTTCGCCGCCAATGGCCGGCCCGGCTATGCGACTTGGTATGCCGGCTTCGCCCGCAACGCGATCACCTTTGTTTATACGAGCAACAGCAAAAACGCCGCCAAAATCACTCCGGCCAATTGGTTTCGCGTCCTGGCGCGGCCGGGCGTCGAGATCGGCCGATCCAATCCCGATACCGATCCGTCCGGTTACCAGACGCTGCAGATGCTGAACCTCGCCGAGAAATATTACCGCGCACCCGGTCTCGCCGCCGGGATTCTCGCCAATGCCCCGCGCACCAACATGCGCGACACCGAGACCTCGCTGATCGCAGCACTACAGCTCGGCCAGATCGATTATCTGGCGATCTACCGCTCCGACGCGCTGCAGCACCATTTGCGGTATCTCGATCTGCCGCCGCAAATCGATCTCGGCGACCCGGCTTATGCAGCACTTTACGCGCGCGCGATCGCCGATACCAAAAACGGCGCGATCCCGGGCGCGCCGATCGTGTACGCGGTGACGGTGCTCGACAAGGCGCCACACCCCGATTGGGCGCGGAAATATGTGGCGCTGCTGCTCGGCCCGCGGGGGCAGAAGGTCATGAGGGCGAACGGGTTTGCCGGCCTCGCCCCGGCCTATGCCGCCAATGCCGATAAGATGCCCGCCTCGCTGCGCGGGCTGGTCAAGCCGTGGCCGGCGCCGTGACCACTGCGACATGGCGGCGGGCGGCTGCCCCGGCCGGTTCGCGCGGCGTCTTTCTGCTGTGCTGGCTGATCGGCGGGCTGCTCGGCGCTTTCATCGTGCTGCCGTTGCTGGCGCTGGCGCTGACACCGGGTTCCGCGGGCCTCGCCGCGGCCGCGCAGACCGTCGATCTGTGGCAGGCGCTGGGGCTCAGCATCGAAGCCGCCTTTGCGAGCGCGCTGATCGCCGGCTTCGCCGGTGTGCCGCTCGCCTATGTTCTGGCCCGTGCCGCGTTTCCCGGCAAAGGCGTCGTCGCGGCGATTGTCGACCTGCCGCTCGCCGTGCCGCATACGGTCGCAGGCATTGCGCTGCTGCTGGTGCTGGGGCGGCGAGGTATCATCGGCGCGCCGGCGTCGTTGCTCGGGCTCAAATTCTGGGGGAATTTCGCCGGGATCGTCGCGGCGATGCTGTTTGTCTCGGTTCCCTACACGGTCAATGCGGCACGCATCGGCTTCGAGGCGATCGATCCGCGGCTGGAAATGATCGCCCGCACGCTCGGCATGGGACCGTGGCGGAGCTGGCTGCGCGTCAGCCTGCCATTGGCGCGGCGCAGCATCCTGACCGGCCTGACCTTGACCTATGCGCGCTCGATCAGCGAGTTTGGTGCCGTCATCATCCTCGCTTATTACCCGATGACAGCACCGGTGCAGATCTACACGCTGTTTGTCCGCTTTGGGCTCGATCAGGCAGCCGCGGCGGCGGTGCTGCTGCTGGCCGTGTCGCTGGCGCTGTTCATCCTGTTTCGCCAATTCGCCTATGGCGGCGTCGCTCACGCCGTGGGCGGCCGGTGAGCGGGCACGCCATCGCCGTCGAAGAGCTGTCGTTTGGGCTCGGCGGCTTCGCCCTGAAGCGCGTCGGCTTTACGCTCGACCGCGGCGAAATCCTGGTGATCCTCGGCCCGAACGGCGCCGGTAAATCGGTGACGCTCGAAACCATCGCCGGGTTTCACCGCCCGGAGCGCGGGCGCATCAGCATCGCCGGTCGTGATGTGACGAGCCTGGCTCCGGAGCGCCGCAATGTCGGGCTGATGTTTCAGGATTTCGGCCTATTTCCGCATCTGAGCGTGGCTGGCAACGTCGCCGTCGGTTTGCGCGCCGGGCGGGCCCGCCGCCGCCTGCCGAGAGGCTGTCTCGAAGAGCTGTTGGACCGGTTTCGCATTGTCCATCTGGCACGGCGCAGCCCGCGCGAGCTGAGCCCGGGTGAGAAGCAGCGCGTGGCGCTGGTTCGGGCGCTCGCGGCCGAGCCCGATCTCTTTCTCTTCGACGAGCCGTTTTCGGCGCTCGATCCGCAAACCGGGGACCGCTTGCGCACCGAGCTCGAGCGGTTTTTGCGCGGCACCGGGGTGCCGGCGATCTTTGTGACCCACGATCTCGGCGACGCCCGCGCGCTGGCCGATCGGATCGCGGTCATGCGCGATGGCGCGATCGTGCAGAGCGGCACGGCGCGGGCGGTTCTGGCGGCCCCGGCCGAGCAGTTCGTCGCCGAGTTTGTCGGCTTCGATAACATCCTGCGCGGCCGGCTGGTCGCAGGACACAGCGGAGCGCCGATGATTGCCATCGGCGAGACGGTGCTCGCCGCGGCACCCCCGGACATTGCGCGCGGATCGGCGGATGAGGTGTGGCTGTGCGTTCGCGCCGAGAATATCGATATCTTTCCACCCGGACCGGGACCGGTCCGCGCCGGTCGGCTGCGCGCCCGCGTCGTCACAGCCAGGGATGACGGGATGCTGACCCGGATCGCGCTCGATTGCGGCTTTCCGCTGCAGTCCTGCGCGATGAGCCGGCAGCTGCGGGTCATGAACCTCTGCGCCGGAGCAGAGGTCGAAGCCGAGATTGCGCCCGGTGCAGTCCATGTGATCCCGGCACGCGAAACCGATCCGCGCCTCGATCGCGGCGTTTGACCACATCGCTCGGCCCTCATGCTACGGTCATAGTCTCGGGCAAACGACGGGCGGCCATGGATTACGAAAGCTTTTTCGCTGAACGGCTCGACGCGCTGCGCGCCGAAGGCCGCTATCGCGTGTTTGCCGATCTCGAACGGCGTTGCGGCGGGTTTCCGCGCGCGTTCGACCACCGCATCGGCGCCGAGGTCACGGTCTGGTGCTCGAACGATTATCTCGGCATGGGTCAGCATCCGGTGGTGCTGGCGGCGATGATCGAGGCGCTGAGCAGGCTCGGCGCCGGTGCCGGCGGCACCCGCAACATTTCCGGCAACAGCCATCTGCACCTCGAGCTCGAACGCGAGCTCGCCGATCTGCACCACCGCGAGGCCGCCCTCGTCTTCACCTCGGGCTATGTCGCCAACGAGGCGGTGC
Source organism: Allostellaceae bacterium (assembly GCA_050729795.1). Taxonomy (GTDB): domain Bacteria; phylum Pseudomonadota; class Alphaproteobacteria; order ATCC43930; family CGMCC-115725; genus AP-15. The sequence continues at coordinate 20,697 of JBOHME010000048.1, forward strand.
TGTCCACGCTGGCGCGCGAGCTGCCGGGCACGGTCGTGCTGTCGGATGCGCTGAACCATGCCTCGATGATCGCCGGGATCCGCCACAGCCGGGCCGAGAAGCATATTTTCGCTCATAACGACGCAGACGACCTGGCCCACCTGCTCGATCGGGTCGATCCCGGCCGGCCCAAGCTCGTGTGCTTCGAATCGGTTTATTCGATGGATGGCGACATCGCCCCGATCGGCACCTTGTGCGATGTCGCCGACCGGTTTGGCGCGATGACCTATCTCGACGAGGTGCACGCGGTCGGACTTTACGGTGCGCGCGGCGGCGGCATGGCCGAGCATCAGGGTGTCATGCATCGCCCGACGGTGATCCAGGGCACGCTTGGCAAGGCATTTGGCGTGATGGGCGGCTATGTCGCCGGCTCGGCGGTGCTCGTCGATTTTCTGCGCAGCTACGCCGCCGGCTTTATCTTCACGACGGCGCTGCCGCCGGCGCTCACCGCCGGTGCGCTCGCCAGCGTCCGCCACCTGAAGCACAGCAGTGTCGAGCGCGAACGGCAGCAGGAACGTGCGGCGCGGCTAAAGCACCGGCTCGCCGAAGCCGGTCTGCCGGTCATGCCGTCACCGAGCCACATCGTGCCGGTCATGGTCGGCGATGCCGAATTGTGCAAGGCCGCCTGCGACATGCTGCTGCACCGGCACCGGATCTACGTCCAGCCGATCAACTATCCGACCGTGCCAAAGGGCACCGAGCGGTTGCGGCTGACGCCCTCGCCGCTGCACAGCGACGCCGATATCGAAGCTTTGGTCGTGGGCCTCACCGATGTCTGGCAGCGCCTGACCCTGGCGCGCGCCGCCTGACGAGCGACGCCAAACCACACCGGGCGTTTGCGCCGCCGCCCGCCAGCGGCAACACCTCAGCGGGTCAGCAGCCGAGCTTTTGCGCGAGGTCGACAAAGCTGTCGGCGATCACGTCGAAATCGTGCTCGGCCTTGAGGTCGCGGGTCTTGTGCGGGCCGTGCTCGTGCGGCCGGCTGACAAAGGCGGTGCAAAAGCCGCGGCCGCGCGCCGCGACGAGGTCGCCATTATGCGCCGCCACCATCATGCATTGCCCGGGCTTCAGATCGAGAAACGCCGCGGTGCGGTCATAGGCCTCGGGCTGCGGCTTATAAGCGCCCGCGGTCTCGGCACCAAGGATCGCGTCCCACGGCAATCCAGCATATTTGGCCATGTTGACCATCAGTGCCACATTGCCGTTCGAGCAGGTCACCAGGATGAATTTGCGCTTCAATCGGGTCAGCCCCTCGACCGTATCGGGCCAGCCGTCGAGGCGGTGCCAGGCGCGGTTCAGATGGTCGATCTCGGCCTCGCTCAATCCGCTGATCCCGAATTCCGGCAGCAGCGCGACCAGATTTTCGCGGTGCAGATCGTCGAGCCGCGCCCACGGCCGCTCGCCGCTGCGCACTTTGGCCATCGCCGGCTGATAGCGCGCCCGCCATTTGTCGGCGAAATCGTGCCAATCCTTGTCGTAACCTTTGGGTCCGAGCGCAGCCTTGGCCTCGCGAGCGACACTGTCGCGCCAGTTGACCACGGTGCCGAACACATCGAAGGCCAGGGCCTTTACATCCGAGAGCGCCATTGCCGCCATCTCCTATCTGATTGAAACAGCCGTCACAGACCGCCGCGGGTCACACTGCGCCCTTTTCGCGCAAGGCCGCGATCCCCGCCGCTTCGTAGCCGAGATCGCGCAGCACCGCGTCGGTGTGCTGGCCCTGCTCGGGGGTCGGACGCAATTCCTCGGGCTGCGGGTAGGCGCTCAGATGGATTGGCTGCCCGACCACCTTTTGCGGTCCGTGCTTCGGATTGTTGACCGGCTTCGCGATGCCGAGATGCTGCACCTGCGGGTCGGCAAAGGTCTGGTCGATCGTGTTGATCGGGCCGCACGGCACGCCGGCCTTGTTCAACAGCTCGACCCAGTAAGCATTGGGGTGGCGGCGAGTGATCTCGGCGAGGTGGGCGTTGAGCGCCGGGCGGTTCCTGGCGCGGGCCACGACCGTGGCGAAATCGGGATCGTCGATCAGGTCTTTGGCGCCGGCAGCCTCGCAAAAGCGCCGCCACAGATTGTCGCCCGAGGCGGCGATGTTGATATACCCGTCGGCGGTCTCGAACATGCCGGTGCCCGGCGAGGTCGGGTGGAAATTGCCCTCCTGACCGGCGACTTCGCCCTTCATCAGATAGCGCGCCGCCTGGAAATCGAGCATGAAGATCTGCGCTTCGAGCAGCGAGGTCTGCACCCATTGGCCCTCGCCAGTGCGCTCCCGGTTCAACAGCGCCAGGACGATGCCATAGGACAGCAGGAGCCCGGCCGAGGTGTCGTTGATCGCGATGCCGACGCGCACCGGCCCGCCGCCCGGATGGCCGGTGATCGACATCAGTCCGCCCATGCCCTGGGCGATCTGGTCGACGCCGGGGCGGCCGGCATAGGGCCCGTCCTGGCCAAACCCGGAAATGCTGCCATAAACGATGCGCGGGTTGATCTTTTTGACTGCCTCGTAATCGACGCCGAGCCGGTGCTTGACATCGGATTTATAGTTTTCGACAACGACATCGGCGCGCTCGGCCAATCTGAAGAAGATTTCGAGCCCTTCCTTGCGTTTGAGATTGAGGGTGATCGAGCGCTTGTTGCGGTGCAGGTTCTGAAAATCGGGACCGTCGCGGCGGCTGCCGGTGGCGTCCACCGCCGCGCCCGGTGCTTCGATCTTCAGGACGTCGGCGCCCCAATCGGCGAGCTGGCGCACCGCCGTCGGCCCGGCGCGATGCGCGGTCAAGTCGAGAACGAGAAAACCATCGAGCGGCAATGGGGTGGTCGGCATCGGCGAGACCTTTCGACTGGTCATAAGGAAACAAGGCGGTGCTATTCAGGACCGCGGCGGAACACCTCGTTGGCGGTTTTCTGCTGCGCCGGTGACAGGCTCGCATAAAGCGCCTGCATCGGCGGCAGCAGGCGCTTGAGCGCGGTCAGCTCGAGCTCGCTGTCTTCGATCGCCAACTGCAGATCATCGACCGCCGTCGCGTCGGCCCGCGGCGCGCCGGGCGTCATCCGGGCGTTCTCGCGCATCGCATTGGCAAAGGCCTCGAAGCGCGGCTGCTGCGCCGGCGTGATCGCGAGCTGCTGGTGCAGGCGGGCGAGATTGGCCTCGATACCGGGCGTCGCCGCCGCGGCGGGCGCTTGCGCCAGCTGCAGGCGGGCGAATGCGGTTCCGGGCAGCGCCTGGGGCCGCGGGCCGGCAGCCTGCGAGGATGCTGCGGTTGCCGCCAGTCCGGCCATCACCATTCCGGCCGCGGCAAGGAGCCGGTTCCAACGCCATCCCGCCGGCGAGATCGAGCATGACCACATCCCTAGAGCCCCAATATCTGATCCGAATAGCCATGCACCGACCAGCCGGCGGTTTCAAGCGCCGGCGACATGCGGTCATCGGGAGACGCCCGGGCCAACCACAACCCAGCCATGCGGGGTCGGCAGGCCATGCCATCGAATTCGCGGTGCGCCGGGGTCGCGGATCGCATGCTATTTTGTGCGCAATTCGGCATGGGGTTGCAGCGGGAGAGAGGGAACAGCGATGGCGTATGATCTGTTGATCAAGAACGGCCGCATCGTCGACGGCTCGGGCATGCCGGCGTTTCGCGGCGATGTTGGCGTCAAGGACGGCAAGATCGCCGAGATCGGCAAGCTCTCCGGCCCGGCGACACGCACGATCGACTCCGAAGGCCGCGTCGTGGCACCGGGCTTTATCGACAATCACTGCCATTATGACGCGCAGGTTACCTGGGACCCGCTGTGCTCGTTCTCCTGCGACCACGGTGCCACCAGCGTCATCTTCGGCAATTGCTCGCTGTCCTTGGCGCCGGTGAAGAAGGGCAAGGAGGAGCGGCTCGCCGAATTTCTCTCCTATGTCGAAGCGATCCCGATGGAGGTGCTGAAGACGATCGAGTTCGGCTGGGAGACCGTGCCGCAATATCTCGAACAGCTCGATCATCACCTCGGTGTCAATGTCGGCAATCTGATCGGCCACACCGCGGTGCGCTATTACGTGATGGGCGACGAGTGCCAGAGGCGCACCGCCAGCGACGACGAGATCAGAGAAATGCAGGGCCTCGTGCGCGACGGCATGAAGGCTGGAGCGCTCGGCGTGTCGGTGTCGCGCAACCAGGGCCACTACGATCCGCAGGGCGTGCACATCCCGGCCTTGTGGGCCGACGAAAAGGAGATCTTCGCGATCGGCGACGTGCTGCGCGAGATGGGCACCGGCATCATCCAGTCGGGTGGCGGCAATGGTGCCGAAATGAAGAACGCGCTGATGAGCCGGCTCAGCGAGGCGACCGGCCGGGTCGTCGTCTACAACAATCTGAACCAGTCGATGCGCCGCCCCGACGAGTGGCAAAAGCAGATGGCCCAGGTCGATGCGACGACCGCGCGGGGAGTGCGCGCCTACCCGATGTGCACACCAAATCGCATCGTCGACAATTTCACGATGCGCAACACGCAGACCTTCCGCGGTCTGCCGGTGTGGCACCCGATCTGTCTTGCGTCGCCCGAGGAGATGCTAAAGGCTTATGCCGATCCGGAGGTGCGCAAAAAGCTGCATGCCGAGGCGGTCGAGTTCAAAGTCGAAACCCCGCCGCCCGGCATCTGCACCACTTGGTGGGATTACATGGTGCTGCAGAATGCGGTGCTGTCAAAAAACAAGCAGTATGAGGGTAAGACCCTGGGCCAGATCGCCAAATTGCAGGACAAGGGGATCATCGATGCGTTTCTCGATCTCGCGATCGAGGAGAACCTCGACAGCGAATGGCTGCACGGCGAGAACAATGTGGATGATGCCGCGGTTGCCAAGATCCTGACCTATCCGAACGCGATCATCGGGCTTTCGGATGGCGGCGCCCATGTGCAGTTCCAGAGCGGCTTTGGCTTTTCGACCCGGCTGTTGTCGGAATGGGTGCGCGACAGGCAGGCGATGAGTTTGGAGCAGGCGGTGCGGCGGCTGACCTTTGACTCGGCCTCGACCTTTGGTCTTTACGACCGCGGTCTCTTACGCCCGGGCATGGTCGCCGACATCGTGATCTTCGACCCCGATACGGTGAAGCCGCTGCCGCTCGAGGTGCTGCACGACTTCCCGACCGGAGCGAAGCGGATCAAGGAGCCGGCGCAGGGGATCATGATGACGATCGTCAACGGCCAGGTCTTGCTCGAAAATGGCAAGCATACCGGCGCGCTCCCTGGCCGGGTATTGCGCAACACCTACTACAAGGGCATCCACGCCTGACCATCTTGTCTTGGAACGACCCTCTCCGCCCCCGTGGAGAGGGAGTTCCGCTTCCCGACAATGACGTCGCTTGAAGAACGAAATCACAAATTATCGTGACAGGGAGGAGTGACATGCCGACATTCCGTACGAGCCCGGATCTCGACATGCATTACGAGGTCGATGATTTCACCGACCCATGGCGCCGGCCGGAAACCTTGCTGCTGCTGCACGGCAATGCCGAAAGCGGTGCGGCTTGGTTTGGCTGGGTCCCCTCGCTCGCCCGCAAATATCGCGTGGTGCGGCCCGACATGCGCGGCTTTGGCCGCTCGACCGCGATGTCGCGCGACTTCGCGTGGACGCTCGACATCATCATCGACGATTTTGTACGGCTGATGGACCACCTCGGCATCGACCGGTTTCATCTGGTCGGGGCCAAGATCGGTGGGACCATCGCCCGCGCCTTTGCTGCGCGCCGGCCGGACCGGGTTGCGAGCTTGACCGTGGTCGGGACACCACCGCCGTTGCGCGCCGGTGCGGCCGAGCGCGTCCCCGAACTGAGCGCCGCGTTCGAGCGCGACGGGGTCGAGGCGTGGGCCCGGCAGACGATGGGCGGAAGGCTCGGCAGCGCCTTCCCGGCCGAGGGCGTCGAGTGGTGGATCCGGTTCATGGGTAGGACCGCGGTAGAAACCCAGCTCGGCTTTATGGGGACGATCGCCTGCGCCGACATCCGCGCCGATCTGGCGAACATCCGCTGCCCGACACTGGTCGTCACCACCGACGCCAGCGGCCTTGCCTCGGTCGAGGAGACCCGCGCCTGGCAGCAGCAGATCGCGAATTCGCGGCTGGTGGTATTGCCGGGCAACTCCTATCACGTCGCCGCGACCCATGCGGTCGAAGCCGCCGCTGCGACCCTCGATTTTCTCGCCGGGATTGGCGGCGGCTGAGTTTCGTCGCCCCCTTCTCGGCGTCGGCAGCTGCGCCGTAGCGGAAGCGGCGCCGACGGAGAGCGTGGCGAAGTGGGTGGACCGGTTTGTGCCAGCGCCGGAACATGGCCGGCGCGCACCAAAGCCACGAGCGGTGCCAACCGCAAAGCCAAAAACGGTGTCAACCGCCGGAGTGCCCGGCGGCGCCGTCGACAGGTGCTGCCCAATCTAAAATTAAATTGGATCACGTATGGTTTGGTCGTATTACACCAGATAAATAACTCTGTCAATTTAGAACCATTATGGCCGGTTTTCAGATTTCAATTTGTTAATTTTTTACTTAATTCCGCATTTTAGAAAATCGATTTGTAGATTATACCCTCGCTTAATCTTCCCAGGGGAAAACGGTCGCGCGGGGAGCAATCAGCTTCCGGGGCCGGCGGTCGCCGCGCCGGAAATGCTTGATTAATTGCGAGGGAGACATATGAGACCAAACCCAGCGCTCGTTCTGTGCGCCGCTCTCCTTGCGGTGACCGCGGTGAGTGGACCGGTCGCCGCGCAACCCGGCGGCGCCATCGCCCGGCACAAGCATTGGCCGATGCAACCCCATTTCAACCCGAACGGCACTTATAAGCGCTTTAACGGCGAAATCGAAAGCCAGAACTGGGGGGGATACGCGGTGAAAGCCAGCGCGCCCTATACCAGCGCATCAGCAATCTGGCAGGTGCCGGACGTGACCAATGACGGCGTATCCGGCGGCACCGAATATGCCACGAACTGGGTCGGGATCGGCGGATACGGCGATCAGACCTTGATCCAACTCGGGACCGAAGAGGCCGTCGCCACCACGGGCGCGACTTTTTTCAACGCCTGGTACGAGCTATACCCTGCCGATCTTGTATATGTCTCTCTGAGCGTGAACCCTGGAGACATTGTTTCGGCGTCGCTGCAATGCGTCGCCGCCTGCTCGCCGTCCGCGACCCAGACCTGGCAACTCAGGATCACGGATCAAACAACGCAGTCGGCCTGGACCGAAAATTTCCAGTACCAGTCGACCATGGCGTCGGCCGAATGGATCACCGAGGCTCCGTACTCCGGGAGCGAGTGGCCGCTCGCCGATTACGCGACCGCCACCTACGACCCGGTCGAGGCGAACGGTGCCAATCCAAATTTGTCGCTGTCGGCGAACGGCATCTATTCGGTCAACCCCTATGGCGAAACTTCGAACCCGGCGGCGCCGGTCAATGGGGACGATTTCAGCACCTGCTGGGGGGCACACGGCGCCGGTCTGACCCCATGCACGGCGGGCTCGATCGCGCCCTCCGTCGCATCGAACCCGCCGCCGCCATCGCCGCCATCGCCGCCTCCGCCTTCGCCGCCACCGCCGCCTCCGCCACCGCCACCCCCGCCTTCGCCCAATAATGTCGCGGTAACGTTGACCGCCACGCCTTCGACGACCCCGTTGGCCGGGATCGGATCAAGACTGACCTGGACTTCGGAGAACGCGACCAGTTGTGCTGGCAGTGGTTTCACCGTCGGCAGCGGCGGCAAATACGTAGCCGGCCCGTTCGCCTGGGCGCTGGTGTTTCCGCGGGTGACGACCTCCTATTCGATCACCTGTACCGGATCGAGCGGCGATTCGGCCACCTCGATGGTCACGGTGACGGTCAAGTAGCCGACTGATCAGCGCACCCGGCTGCGGCGGTCAACCGAGCCGGGGATGAACGCGAAAGGCGCGACCCTCGGGTTGCGCCTTTTTGTCGCGCGCGGCTCGCCGACCGGGCGGAATGGGCGAATCGTCTCGGCGGCACAGGTGCCGATTGAGACGATCCGACTGTCTCATTCGCCGCCGACCAATCCGCAGCCGCTGGCAAATCATTAAAAATATTGATACTTAACTCGGTCGTGAGGGCTGGTGGTTGGCACGGAGATTGCTCTATGTTTTAGTTACCAAGCCGCGTCAACGCATCCACGGGGACTCCGATGCGCACAAGAACCGCTCCTCTGCTAGCTTTGATGGCGACTGTCGCCGGTGGCGCGCTGACCGCCCAGGCCGCCCCGATCCCGATCACCGCCGTCACCACTGCCCAGCTGCTCGCCGATTTCAACGTCATCGTTCAGGGGGACGACAACTCGAATGACATCGCGGGCCCCGTGCTCGTCGGCGGCAACCTCGGTCCGGGCACCGGGCCGCTCAACAGCACCGGCGTGATCCTCGGCACCAATCCAGGAACGACGGCAATCACCGGATATGGCGAAGTCAATATTTTCGGCAACCAGACCTCCTTCACCAATGATTCTATCGGTACGGTTTTCGTGGGCGGGACGATTTCATCCAGCCTCACGCCGTTCGGATCTGGCGCCACCTCCGTTACATCCCATTACGCGTTCCCGCCCGGGGCAACGACCGCGGACAATGCGGCGACGTTCCAGAACAACATCTGGGCAAAGATGACCACGCTGTCGACGGGCCTCGCCGGCCTGAGCTCGCCGAGCAGTGTGTCCGGCAGCACCTTTACCGGCGTGGCGAACGCCAACGGCGTCGCCGTGTTCAACCTTACCCTGGCGCAGCTCAACGCGTTGTCAGGCACCCTCAGCTTCGGTGGATGCCTTGCCGCCACCAACCCCGGCGGGCCTTGCGATGGCGTGATCAACGTTACGGGCACCGGTACGCTGTCTCAGGGATTTGCGTTTCCGCTGTCGACGGTGTTTCCCAACTTGATCGTTAACTTCTCCAGCGGTGTTACCGTGGATGTGGGGAATGTGTGGACCGCGTCGATCCTCGATCCGCTCGGGTCGGTGTCGGCCGCGACGGATATCACCGGCGACATCATCGCCGAGAATTTCACGACCACATCCGAAACCCATCTCCCCGGCTTTGATTGCAGCGACAATCTGTGCGGTATGACAGCGCCGCCCTTCGTCCCCGAGCCGGGATCGCTGAGCATGCTCGGTTCGGCGCTCGCCGCGCTCGCCATTTTCGGTGTGATCCGTCGGCGCCGTCACCCTGGCTAGGGTCAGGGTGCCAACTGGGGTCGGGGCGGCAATCGAGGTCGGGGCGGCAATCGAGGTCGAAGCGGCAACCGAGGTCGGGGCGGCCCGTTTACACGAACCGGGCCGCACATCGCTGAGGGTGGTCGCCGGTGGGCTGAGGGTGGTCGCCGGTGGGCTGACGGTGGCCGCCGGTGGATTGTCGGCCGGACCGACCACCGTCGGAAAATTTTACGCCGGATAACCGACCGAGAATCGTCGGCAAATTTTACAAAGCCCGGGGAGCCGCGGACATATCTCATTGATCCAACGAGATTACCAAAAGTTAAATGGAGATTTTAGCCATTATTGGGTAGGTTTTGC
>JBOHME010000049.1:0-30022 GCA_050729795.1 Allostellaceae bacterium
GGCCGCGATCAATCGGTTTCTCGCGGAGCACAATCGCAGCCCAAAGCCCTTCGTCTGGACAGCCAATCCCGATCGGATCATCGCCGCCGCAAGCCGTGGGTACCAAGTGTTAGATTCAATCCACTAGATATCCGTTTTGACAAACGGGGGGTGGAGATCGCCGGCAGCGACCAAATCGTCGAGCGCCATGGTACGCACCGACACGCCGCGCGCTGCTTCAGCGATTTGATCCTTCAAGTACGGGCCCGCCGCGATGTTTACCAATTCCCTGGTGGTCTCCAGGGCGAGAACCGCTGACCGCTGCCCCGTCAGGTATGCACCCTGCCGCGATAAACCCTTTGTCATCGGGCCTGATTGACCGGGCACAGACGCTCGGCTTGGCGCGCGCCGCCTCTGAGGTTGTCACGCACACATGGCCCCGCCATTCCCGGTTCATTCGCCGCCGGCTGCGAACGGCCTGATCGTTCCGCGGCACTGTCCCAAATGCTAATCATGCCTCGTCGACAGCCTGCCGGAGACAACATGACAGCCGACCTGTCCGTCTTACCCTGTTGCTCCTCGATACCACTGCGCGAAGCGGCTTGGACACCGCCGCACAATCCGCGATGCCTATTCCCGTCACACAATGCTTAGTCGAGTATGAGCGGGCTTAGTCGAGTATGAGCGGGCTTAGTCGAGTATGAGCGGGCTTAGTCGAGTATGAGCGGGCTTAGTCGAGTATGAGCGGATACGTCGATCTTGCGCGCCGCTACGTGTCATGCAACACTCCCGCAACAAATAAGTCTGCGTGAACCAGTGATAGATGACTTCTTACTTCGCCGATCCCGGGGTAGCCCTGAGGCACTATTTATCAACCGTGGAGTCCTTGATGAAGAGAAACGTTGAAAGCTCAATTTCGGCGGCAGAAAGTTTTTCTGTGGCTAACCAGATGCGACGCACCGGCGTCTGATGTTGCGGCGATTATCACGTCTGACACGGCGAGCCGCAGAAGTTTACTACGAAACCGGGTCGAAGCGCGCAGCGTTCCGCTACTTCTCGAAGTCGGTTGCGGCGAAGATATCGATCGTGGCCAGCCATCTCTGGGCCTTCCGCTGGTTTTTGCTGCCGTTTCGGCGGATCGCCAAGGTTCAACGGCTGACCGCGATTCGCAACGAGGGGCGGCTCGTGCTCAGCGTCACCGTTTCAGGGGGTCTTGGCGATCTCATTGTCATCGCGCGGTGCGTGCGCGACCTCGGCGTCGAGGCAGAGCCGTTCGCTTTTGACGTGTTTGCTCCGCTTCCAGACCTCGCGCGCTGGGTTTTTTCTGCTGTGCCTGGTTTTGAAGAGGCGTACCCCGACACGCTCGAGGACATGCTCGGCCGCTCCTATGATCTGCGACTGCGCATCAACCAGACCATCGTCATCCACTACGAATCAACTCGCTGGCCGCGCATCCGCGAGGCGCTGCGTATGGCGACCGCAGTGGGCAGCATCAGCCGCGCGCGGCGCCGTGGCGGCCTCGATCCCTACATCCTGAACCATCCACGGCTGGACAATGGGCTTGCGCGAAAGGCGGTCTACGCCAACCGTTCGCGCAATGACTTCCTGCATTCGATGGCAGGCCTGACATATGGTGGCGATCGCCTTGATCTTTCGGCGGATGACACGATCCGTACGCGATTGGGTCTTGAGGATCGACTCTATATTACCGTTCATAATGGTTTCGACGCCAACTTTATTATCGCTGGCGAGCAAGCTACAAAGTGCTATCCGCACTTTGCCGAGGTTATCGCCCGGCTGAAGGCCGCACGGCCTGACTTGCTTGCGATCCAGATTGGCACGACGACCAGCAAGCCCATCCCGGCGGTCGATCTGAACCTGATCGGACGGACAAATCTGCGCGAGGCAGCAGGGTTGCTGCGAGGAGCTTGTCTCCACCTCGATAACGAAGGCGGCCTCGTGCACCTCGCTGCGTGCTATGGTCGCCGCAGCTTGGTGGTGTTCGGGCCAACGCCTTCGGACTATTTCGGCTATCCACACAACATCAACGTCGACCCAATACGCTGCGGCGGCTGCTGGTGGATCGATGAATTGTGGATGGACCGTTGCCCGCGTGGCCTGGAGCAGCCCGAGTGTGTCTTCACTCAGCCGCCGGAGCGGGTTGCCGCGCTTGCTCTTACGGCCCTCTCCGACGTCTCCGCGGATCTCGATGACGCAATAGTCGATTCATAGCTGGAAGACAAATCATCATGTCTAATGATCATACGAAGGATAGAGTGTTGAAGCTTTTTGTCGGGACCGCATTTAGCGGTGGTCGGCCGTCTGGTTACACGACTATCGACATTGAACCTGCAAATGAGCCAGATATTCTAGGCGACGCAGCCGATCTCTCAATGATCGGGAACGAGACTGCTGATGAATTCTATGCCTCGCACGTCCTCGAGCACTTCGCTTGGCCCAGAGCGCTGCGCGTCCTCGCGGAATGGGCGCGCGTCCTGAAGGTGGGCGGAGTGCTGAAAGTCGCCGTACCAGATATGGAAGTGTACGCCAGGATGCTGATGGAGGGTCAGAATCCTTGGCATGTCGTCCGTAGCATCTACGGCGCTCACTACCTGATGCCCGGCGGGCCACAAGGACACCATCATGGTTATACGAAGCGCATGCTGCTCGATACCCTCTCTTTGCTCGGGTTCGATGATTTCAACGTGTGGAATTCCGACTATCCCGAGGCGGCGAATGGCTGGATTTACGCCGAGGATGGCGAACAACTCGCAATCTCTGTAAACGTTTCAGCTGTTAAACGAGGAGCACCACTGCTTGATGTTGAGCGTCTTGCCTTAGAGTCCGAGCGCCAACCTTTCGCTCCCCTTCCGAAACTTGCCCGTGCTCTGATGGTAGATACGGCATCGGCAGAAGTTCGAGATGCTCTGCTGTATCAGAAACTGCATTTTAACCTGATCATTGAGCGCAACGAGCGCCGAAGGCTCGAGAATGAACGCCAGCAGCTTGTTGCCGAGCTACAAAAATTGCAGGCGAGGGTTGATTCGGCGGCTCCGTCAGCGCTGTTTGGCTCCGGGCAGGGTCGCTTTTGGCCTCGTCGACGAAAACAGTCGGTCGTCACGCAGGTGACCGATGTAACAAGGGAGGCGGGCAGTGCGGATTGCGGCGGCCTCGGACCTTGGAATTTCAGTGGCCACGCCGATCAAGCCTTTGGGCCGGTTACCTACGCTCAGTTCGGCGAAGACTTAATTCTTCTCAACATCTTTTCGAAATTGAAGATTGCGCGGCCGAGCTATCTCGATGTCGGAGCACACCATCCAGTCAACTGTTCGAACACGGCGCTGCTCTACGCGCGGGGCTCACGGGGGGTCTGCGTTGAGGCCAACCCCAACTTGATAAAGGCCTTCACCGAGATGCGACCGGAAGACGTCGTACTTAACATCGGCGTGGGCTCCGCAGCCGGTATGCTGGATTTCCATATGATCGACGCCTTGTCCGGGCGGAACACTTTCGACCGCGCAACTGCGGAGGCATTCGTGAAGACGAACCCTCAGTTCTCGATCCGTGAGGTGCGAAAGATTCCCGTGCTTGCGCTCGACGAGATCGTGGCACGATATTGCAATGGTCATTGGCCGGATCTTCTTAGCGTCGATATTGAGGGATTTGACTACGAGGTGTTGCGTGCTTCGAGCCTAAGTCTGGCCAAAGGTCCTAAAGTGATCTGCGTTGAGGCGATCAGCGGGGATGACCGCAATCGGGGCTCTGAGCTCGAAGGCCTGCTGGCCACGCGCGGCTATGCTCCAGTCGGACGTACGTGCAGCAATGTGCTGCTCGGACCGCCAGACTGCGCATTGGCGAGAGGTTGAGCGGTCACGCCGGGGGCGGGTCTGCTGACGCTCTCGGGGATCCGCGGCGGCAAGGGCCTCGCTGTCGGCGCGCGCCGGAGCGGGATTATGCGGCACCCAGCGCACCCGCCTATGCACCAGCCTCCTGGCGCTGTGCTGCGTTCTCCGCGGGCGCGATTTTTTCCCACTCGCCGGCCGGCAGATAGGATCGGAGCACCTCGTCACTCGGGCCATCGGCCATGATCCGCCCGCGATCGAGCCAGATCACGCGATTGCACCATTCCTTGATGATTGCTGCAGAGTGGCTCGAAATGATCAGGATATCGGCGCCGCGCACGACCGATTCGAGCCGATGGCGGGCCTTTTCCATAAACGCGGCGTCACCGGCCAGCAGCCATTCGTCCATGATCAGGATTTCCGGACGGACCGCGGTCGCCAACGCAAAGCCGAGCCGCACGGTCATCCCGGCCGAATAGGTCCGCACCGGAATATCGATAAACTGCTCGAGATCGCAAAACGCGACGACATCGTCTTCGAGCCGCGCAGTGTCCACCGTCGACAGCTTCTTATAGAGGGCGAACAGGCGGATATTTTCGCGCCCGGTCAGGTCCATGTTCATGCCCTGGCTGAGATCGAGCAACACCGACAGCCGGCCGCGGATCGACAATGCGCCGCCGACCGGCTCGTAGATCCCGGCGAGCGCACGCAGCAGCGTCGTCTTGCCGGCGCCGTTCTCGCCGATCAGCCCGAGCCGGTCCCCGGCCTCGAGGGTGAACGACACGTTGCGTACCGCGTGCACCACCAGCCGCTGCTTCCGATCCTGGCCGAGCCGGCTGGTTGCCGCCGACAGCACGGCCTTTTTCAGGCTCCGGCTCTCGGCGTGGTAAAGCGGGAAATCGATCGACAGATCGAATGCGGTGATGCCGACCATCGGGTCAGATCCAGAACGCGATCCGCCCGCGCGCGCGGGCGAACAGCAACACGGCACTGATCAGCAGCATACCCGAGAACAGCAGCGCCACGGCCCAGGCGAGGAACCCGAGATGCTCACCCAGCAACGGCGCGCGGACGATATGGAGGAGCGCCTCGAACGGATTGACCGCGATGATCAGGCTGATCGCCGGATGCCCCTTGACCAGGCTCGGCTGCCACATGATCGGGGTCACAAAAAAGACGATCTGCAGAACGCTTTGGATGATCTGCGGCACATCGCGGAACCGGGTACAGATCACGCCGAACAACAGGCAGGCCAGAAACCCGTCGACCACCCACAGCAGAAATCCCGGGATGGCAAGGACCGCAAAGCGGTCGATCGGCACATGAAACAGCACGAAGACCGCGATCACGACGACAATGTTGTGGGCGAGCACGATCAGGTTGCGAAACACCGTGCGCAGCGCATGATGGGCAAGGGGCAGCTTCATGCCCTTGATCACCCCTTCTGCCTGGATAAAAGTATTGCAGCCATCGAGCATCATCCCAGAGAGGAAATTCCAGAAGATGATCGAAAATGACAGAAAGGGAAAATAGGATTCCATCTCGGTACGAAACAGATAAGAATAAACAAAGCCCATCGTCGCGATCATCACCGTTGTCGATAAGGTCAGCCAGAACGGGCCGAGCAGCGAGCCGCGATAGCGCAGCTTGATGTCCAGGAGGCTGAGGGTCCAGGCGAGCCGCCACATGGCAGCGGCTTCGCGCAAATCATCGACCGCCAGCCGAAAGCGTTCGAGCCAGCCGAGCCCGGCACGGATCTCGAACCGCGCCTCGGGGGCGGCGCTGCCGCCAAATGCGGCGGCGGATGGGCTACGCATGCTTGCCATCGATGGCTTTTCCATAGGTGTTCGGGAGCAGAATTGTCGAAGTGATATGTTGCTGTCCACGACGGTCAGGTGTTCCGGCCGGGCATTCGCACGCGGCAGGCGCCTGCGGGTCAAATGGACCGCCTGGCACACCCGGCGCCGACGCCCCCTGGTCGGGCCGCGATCTTTTAGACAGCGTGCCGGGCGGTGGCAACCGAGCCGTATCATACCCGAGCGGGCCACGCGTCGAACACCGGGGCTGCGAACCCTGGGTTGCTGCACCAAGCCGGCTCGCCGCTGTGCGGCTGTTGTGCCGACGGGCCCGCCCCAAGGGAGGAATAAAGCGATGACCAGTCCCGATCCGAGCAGCGGCAGCCCATCTCGCGGCCCCGGTTTCGACGTCGTCTATCTGGTGCTGAGCGGCACGACAACGGCGGCGCGCGGTCCCGAGCTGCTGCGCGGGCTGGTCGGGCTCGGCTTTGCCACCGTCATCGCATTGCCGACGCCAAACGCCTCGCGAGTCGTCGCCGCACGCGAACTGGCCGATGTCGAGG
Organism: Allostellaceae bacterium; assembly: GCA_050729795.1. Taxonomy (GTDB): domain Bacteria; phylum Pseudomonadota; class Alphaproteobacteria; order ATCC43930; family CGMCC-115725; genus AP-15. The sequence continues at coordinate 6,181 of JBOHME010000049.1, forward strand.
GTGTAAGGCTCGTCGAATCGTATTTTGATCGGGCGATCCGGCCGCGGCCGCCATATGGCGTCGTGCTGTTCGCGCCGTGCAGCTTCAACTCGCTCAACAAGCTCGCCCTCGGGATCGCCGACAATCTGGCGCTGTCGGTCGTCGCCGAGGCAATCGGACGCGGCACTCCGGTGATCGTCGGGCCCTCCCTGAATGCGCCGCTGCTCGCCCATCCGCAGGCTCAAACTTCGCTCGCCACGTTGCCGCGCTGGGGCGTGACCATCGTCGCACCGGTGGACGAGGGTGCGGGCCCGCGTCTTGCTCCAACCGCGCTGCTGCTCGACGCGGTTCGCCCCCACCTGCTCCGCCCCGATGCGCCCCACCCAGAGGCGCCCCACCCAGAGGCGCCCCACCCAGAGGCGCCCCACCCAGAGGCGCCGTGCCGCTGAAGGTCCAGCGCACGCTGCGAGCGCAGCCTCACCCTCGGGAGACCCGACGCCGATCGGGCTACCAGTGGCCATACCGGCAGATATACCAGCCGAGCCCGATCATCTCGTGCAGCGCGTAGTAGCTGTCGAGCAGCGCCGGGACTTGCGGCAGCAGTGCGGCCGGCGAATGCGACAGCTTGCGCCCGTCCTGCACCGGGGCTGCGACCACCGGGTAGCCAACGGCGTGGAACGACCACAGCGCACGCGCCATGTGCCACGGGTTGGTCACCACCAGCGCCGCCTCGACCCCAGCGCGGCGCAGGATCGCCGCCGAAAAGCGGGCATTCTGATAGGTCGTCTGCGACCGGTCTTCGCGCCACCGCACCGAGGCGCGGAAATCCTGCTGCAGCGCTTGCGCCATCATCCCGGCCAGCGAATCGTCGGATTTGCCGAGCCAGCCGCCGCTGACCAGGATCGGCAGCCCGAGCCGGCGCTGCTCGCTTGCCGCCTCGGCCAGCCGTTCGAGCGTGATCGGCCCGACCGTATCCTTGCCGCCGGGCGTGTTGGCCGGCCGGTATTCCGCGGCCAGCACGACGATCGCGCCCGGTGCCGCCGGCAACGGCGAGCGCGGGATCACGCTGGCCAGCGCATCGGCCGAGTGGATCAGCAGCACGCCGACGAGTGGCGTCGCGCAGAGATAAAGGCACAGGGTCGCGGCTGTCGCCAGCACCAGACCGGCCCGCCGCCGGCTCCAGGCCAGCACGACCCCGATCATCGCCAGCAGGATGAAGAGATTGGGCGGGATCAGCGCGGAATAGGAGATCCACCGCAGCATGGAACGGTACGCGGGCGCGCCGATGTCAGCCGAACGAAGTGGCGGCGGGCTCACCGCGCAGGCGGTGAAAGAGCTTTGCCGCTTCGCCTCTGAGCCCGAGCCCAAGCCCGCGCCTGGTCCGCGGATTGGCGGCGACGATGCCCCAGCGCTCGCGGCGTTTTGGCAGCCATAGCCTCTTATAGGGGTCGTCGCCGCGGCCGAAATTGATCTCGCGCGGATGGTCCTCGTCGAGCATGCGCTCGATCATTTCCATCGTTAGCAACGTGCCGAGCGAATGCTCGTCGAGCCGCTGATCGTGGGCGAGCTTGTAGATGACGGCGCGGCCGTTCCACAGGATCCAGAACTGGGCCGCGGCCGGCCGACCGTCCAGGATCGCGAGTCCCAGTCGCAACGCCCCCTTCGCCGCGGCAAAGCGGATCAACGCCGGGATGAACGCCGGGTACGCCTCGGCTGGCTTCCAACTTTGCGCATAGATCGCCTCGTACCCGCAGATCGCCTCGTCGAGACCGTCGGGGGTCGCGAAGAAGCGGGTCTTTAGCCGGCCTGAACCGAGTTTGCGGCGTTTGCGGCGCCAAGTGTTGCGCAGTGCCGCGGGACGCAGGGCGAGGTATCGGGTGAAATCCATGCCCGCGGTTTCCTCGTACCAGGTCCCGGAATGAAACACGCATTCGGCAAACAGGCCGGCGTGGCGGAACGCCGCGACCGCGGCCCGATACGAAGCAGCGCCGGGGTCGAGCTCGTCGAGCGAAATGGCGTCCCAGTGCGGTCTCTCGGTGAGAATCTCACCGGCGATCGCGCCGAGCCCGGCGGCAAGGTCGGTTTCCGCCGCGCCAAGGATCGCGTGCTCGACGCTGTAGGCGTTGGTCAGGCTCGCGAGCCGCCGACCGGAGCGTCCCTTGACCACTCGCAGCGCCAGCGCCGTCGCGGAGCCGGGCCGCTCGTCGCAATAAAGCCGGAGCTCGCTTTCCGGCGGCACACCGTGGCGCGCCATCAGCGCGTACCAGCCGGGCAGCGCAAAAAACGAATCGCGGGCACTGCTCGCGAAGATCGCAGCGAGCCGGTTCGGCAGTCGCGGGAAATCGGGGTTACGATAGACTGGCATCAGGCGGCCCGTCATCCGGCGCCGGCCTCGGCGGGCTTCGAGTGGTGCGGCAATTGCGCATCCTTACGTTTACGACGTTATATCCGAGCGCGGCGCGCCCTCAACACGGCATCTTTGTCGAGACGCGGCTGCGACAGCTGGTCGGCAGCGGCCGGATCGAGGCGCGCGTCCTTGCACCTTGCCCGTGGTTTCCGTTCACCTCGCAGCATTTCGGCGGCTATGCGGCGATGGCCCGGGTGCCGCGTCGGGAAATCTGGCATGGGCTCGAGATCGAGCACCCGCGCTATCCGCTCTTGCCAAAAATCGGCATGAGCTCGGCACCCTTGCTGCTGTTTCGGGCGATATTGCCGCGGTTGCGCCGGCAGATCGCCGCCGGTCGCGACTTCGCGCTGATCGATGCGCATTATTTCTACCCCGACGGGGTGGCCGCGGTGCTGCTCGCTCGGGCGCTCGGGCGGCCGGTGGTGGTGACCGCGCGCGGCAGCGATCTCAATTTGATCGCCGAACATGCCATGCCGCGGCGCTGGATCCGCTGGGCCGCCCGGCACGCCGACGGGCTCGTTGCGGTTTCGGGCGGTCTCGCGAACCGGCTGGTCGCGCTCGGAACCGCCCCGGAACGGGTCCGGGTGCTGCGCAACGGCGTCGATCTCGCATTGTTTCATCCACCCGATCGCGAGGCTACGCGCCGCCGCCTCGGGTTTTCGCGCCCGATCTTGCTCGCGGTCGGCAATCTCGTGCCGCTGAAACGCCACCGGCTGATGGTCGAGGCTCTGGCGCTGATCGGCGAAGCAGAGCTGGTCGTCGTCGGCGAGGGGCCGGAACGGGCGGCGATCACCGCGCTCGCCCGTGCGCGCGGGGTGTCGGACCGGCTCCGCCTGCTCGGCCGGATGCCGCAGGAGCGGCTCGCCGAGATCTACGGCGCCGCCGACCTGCTGCTGCTGGTCTCGACCCATGAGGGCTGGCCCAACGTGCTGCTCGAAAGCATGGCCTGCGGAACACCGGTCGTGGTCTCCGACATCGACGGCATCGCCGATATCGTGGCCACACCCGAGGCCGGTCGCATCGTGCGCGAGGTCACCCCGACGCGTCTTGCCGCCGCGGTGCGCGAGCTGCTTTTGTCGCCTCCCGATCGAGCCGCGACCCGCGCCTATGCCGAGGGCTTCGACTGGCGGAGCACGACGGAGGGCCAGCTCGCGCTGTTTGGCGAAATCTGCGCGCGGGCCCGCGACGTCGCCGTCGCCCGAGCTGCGGCCGATCATCGCCGCAGCACCCGGTGGTAGACCTCGGCATAGCGGGCGACGGTATGCGGCCAGGACCGCTCGGTGTCGATGAAATGCCGTGCGGCGCCGCGGATGCGCGGCCAGGCAGCCTCGTCGTCGACAGCGGCAAGCACCCCGGCGGCGAGTGCCGTGGGATCGTCGGGCGCAAACAGATAACCGGTCTCCCGGTCGCGGATCAGCTCGCGGTGGCCGCCAACATCCGAGGCGACGACGACCCGGTCCTGCGCCATCGCCTCGAGCGGCTTCAACGGGGTCACCAGCTCGGTCAGGCGCAGCGAGCGGCGCGGGAAGACCAGCAGATCGGCGAGATCGTAATAGCGGACGATCTCCTCATGCGGCACCCGCCCGGTGAACACCACGCTGCCGCCGAGCCCGAGCTCGCGTGCCAAGACCTGCAGTTCCGCTTCGTGCGGCCCGCCACCGGCGAGCAGGACGGCGATTTCCGGGCGCCGGCGCTGCATCAGCGGAACCGCCCGCAGCAGCAGGTCGAGCCCCTCATAGGAATAGAACGAACCAAAAAAACCGAGCACCCGCCGGCCTGTGAGGCCGAGCCGGGCGGCGAGCGCCGGATCAGGGACACCGGGCCCGCGAAAGGCGTTGCGATCGACGGCGTTCGCCACCACCGTAACTTTGGTTTCCGCGATGCCGCGGCCGACGATCTCGCCGCGCAGACCCTCGCAGATTGTTGTCACCGCGTCGGCACGCCGCAATGCGCGGGTTTCGAGCAGGCGGGTGGCGCGATAGCGCAGCCCCTGCGCGCGGTGCGTCCCGTGGCTCGCCGCCGCATCCTCCCACAAGGCGCGCACCTCGTAGACGACCGGAATGCCGTGGCGCCGGCCCGCCCGGATCGCCGGCAGCGCGTTCAGCACCGGCGAATGGGCGTGCAAAATCTGCGGATCGACCTCGCCGATGACCTCGTCGAGCCGGCGGCGCAGGTCTGCGACGATCTTGATCTCGCGAATCCAGGGCAGCCCGGCGCCGTGCCCATGCGGCATCGGCGTGCGCAAAAACTCCCACCCGTCGATCCGCTCGCGCGGCGGCCCTGGCGCGTAATGCTTGCCGCTGGTCAGCAGCACCGGCTCCCAGCCAAACGCCCGCTGCTGGCCGACGATGCCGAGGGTGCGGAACACATAGCCGCTCTGCAGCGGCAGCGAGTGATCGAGTATGTGCAGAACGCGCATCGCTTCGGTCGCATCTGTTGCCGGGCGCCGGCCATATACCAGCTTTGCGGCGGGATCGAGCCTATACCGCAGCGCCTGAGTGTCGGGTTAACAGCGGGCGGGTGAAACGCGAATGTCCGGCAGCGTCGTCTTCCGCTGCGAGGCGCTGCCGCCGGCGGCTGCGCTCGAAGACGAATGGCGTGCGCTCGAGGCCGTTGCGTGCCCATCCTTTTTCTCCTCCTGGGTGTGGATCGGCACGTGGCTCGCGGCGTTGCCGGCACCACGCCGGCCGATGCTGCTGCGCGGGCGGAGCGGAGGTGAGACGATCGCGCTGGCGCTCGTCGGTCGCACGGTGACGCACCGGCGGCATGGGCTCGTGCGATCGCGCGGTCTTTACCTGAACGAAACCGGCGACCCGCACTGTGATGTGATGACGGTCGAGCACAACGACGTCCTGACCCGGGTCGACCATGAGCCCGCCCTGCTCGATGCGCTCTTGGGCTGGTTCGCCGCAGCGCGCGGCGCCGACGAACTGCATTTTGCCGGATCGCTGCGGCGGCTGCCCGCGACCGCTCTCGCCGAGCACCGGCTGCTGTGCCGCACGAGCGCGGTGGCGTCCTATTCGGTTGCCCTCGATCGGCTCGCGGAGAGCGACGGCAGGCTCGATCCGGTGCTCAGCGCCAATGCGCGCCAGCAATTGCGCCGCGCGTTCCGGCGGTTTGAGGTGCTGGGTCCGCTGTCCTTGCGCGAGGCGACAAGCGAGGCCGAAGCGCAAGACTGGTTCACCGGGTTGAAGGCGCTGCACTGCGCGTCATGGGCGCGGCGCGGCGGCGTCCATTCGTTCAGCCGCCCGTTTTTCGAGCCGTTTCACCGCCGCCTGATCGCGCGCGGCTTTACCGCGGGTGCAATCCAGCTGATCGAAACCCGCGCCGGGGACCGGGTCATCGGCTATCTCTACAATTTTCGCCATAGGGGCCGGGTCTACGCCTATCAGAGCGGGTTTGCCGATGCCGATCCGCGCGAGCGCCCCGGCGTGGTCAGCCATGCGCTGGCGATCCGGCATGCCGCGCGCGCGGGGCTGCGCATCTACGATTTTATGGCCGGGCACAACCGGTTGAAGGCGAGCTTTGCGACCGATTGCGAGCCGATGCTGTGGCAGGTCGTGCAGCAGCCGCGCCTCGCGTTCCGCCTCGAACATCTGGCGCGGCGGGTGAAGGCACACATCGCGGCCCCAAAAAAGGCGCTTGCCGCTGGCACGGGCAAAGGTTAGGGCAGGCTGTTGCCGTCCGCCAGGAGACACATGTCTACCCTGCTCACCGGTGCTGCCGGGTTTATCGGCTTCCACGTCGCCAAGGCGCTGCTTGCCCGCGGTGACAGTGTCGTCGGTATCGACAACCTCAACGATTATTATGATGTCCAGTTGAAGGAGGCGCGGCTCAAGGAGCTGTCGTCGTTTGCCGGCTTCACCTTCGCCAGGCTCGACATCGCCGATCGTGATGAAGTCTTTGCGCTTGTCGCGGCGCATCCGGAGCTGACCGGCATCATCCATCTCGCGGCCCAGGCCGGGGTGCGCTACTCGCTCGAAAATCCTTATTCCTATATCGACTCGAATGTGATGGGGACGATCGTGCTGCTCGAAGCGGCGCGGCGGATCGACAGGTTAAAGGCATTCACCTATGCCTCGTCATCCTCGGTCTATGGCGCCAATACCAAGCAGCCCTTCAGCGTCGACGACCCGGTCGAGCAGCCGGTCTCGCTCTACGCCGCGACCAAGCGCAGCTGCGAGCTGATCGCGCACAGCTACAGCCATCTCTATGGTCTGCCCGCGACCGGACTGCGCTTTTTCACGGTTTATGGCCCATGGGGCCGGCCGGACATGGCGGCCTATCTGTTCACTCGGGCGATCCTCGCCGGCGAGCCGGTCAAGGTGTTCAACGAGGGCCGGATGGCCAGAGACTTCACCTATATCGACGATATCGTCGCCGGCACAATCGCCGCGCACGACCGCCCGCCGCAGGCCGGGGCTGGCGCCGGAGAGGTGGCCCACCGTCTCTACAATCTCGGCAATCACCGGCCGGAACAGCTGCTCGATTTCATCGCGGTGATCGAGCGCGCATTGGGCCGCACCGCGACCATGGAGCTGCTGCCGATGCAGCCCGGCGATGTGGCGGAGAGCTTTGCCGATATCGAGACCGCGCGGCGCGATCTGGGGTTCGAGCCTAAAATCTCTATCGAGGAAGGAATCGGCCGCTTTATCGCCTGGTACAAGCACTATCACCGGGTGAACTGAGCGTCAGAGTATCGCGATCGGCAATGTGTCAGCCTACCGCCGCAGCAGTGACATCGTGCGGCCGGTCGGTGCAAAGCCAAGCCTTTGATAAAAGCGGCTGAGGCCGTGAGTTCGTTCTCCCTCGGCGGTGATCACTACCTCGACCGCCGAGCAGCCCTGCAAACGGCACCATTCGATGGCGGCGTGGACGAGCGCGCCGGCGATGCCGCGCCGCCGCGCGCCGGGAAGGACATAAAGGTCGCCGATTTCGCCCAGCCGTCCCCATTCGACATACAACATCGTCGTCACCGTGGCGATGCCGACCATCCGGCTGTGCTCCATGGCGGCGGCTGCCCAATGGTCAGGCGCCCGCCGCAACGCTTCGAAATTGGCTGCAATCGTGGCGGGATCGCCGGCGAACCCTTCCTCGGCAAAAAAAGCGACGGAGAAGATCGGCCGCAGCATCGGCGCGGATGTCATCGACCTCGGCTATCGTCAGCGCGACCGTCGCAGGGCCGCTCGATCGAGAAGGGTCGGTCATCTTTGTTCGATTTTGCAGCTGGTCCCGTTTATCGTGGCCGCCTGCCTGTCGCAATCGCGGGAGAGATGCTGTGGCGGACACAACAAACGATCCGGGCCAACCCGGCCTGACCGTAACCGATGCCCCCGGGGAGCGGGCCGAGGCGGTGATCCGCGACGGGCTCAGCGGCTACAATTTCGACAAGGCGGGCTACCGCGATCAGCGGCCGCTCGCGGTGCTGGTAACCGATCCCGACAGCGGCGAGATCGTCGGTGGATTGCTCGGCCGGACCTCGTTCGGGCTCCTCTATATCGACCGCTTTTTTCTGCCCGAGGGGATACGCCGCCAGGGGCTCGGCACCAGGATCATCAGGGCCGCCGAGGAAGAGGGCGCGCGGCGCGGCTGCAGCCGGGCGATCCTGTCGACATTGTCGTTCCAGGCGCCGGGCTTTTATGAGCGCATGGGCTGGCAGATGCTCGGCCGGATCGATTGCGACCCACCCGGCCACACCCGCTTCATGATGACAAAGACCCTGCCCCGCGATTAGGCGCATCGCGCTCGACCGCCGCACGATAAGTAGGGTCTGCATTGTCTGCTTCGTAGCTCGGCCATCGAAATCCATCGGCTGATTGGCCGTACTGCGTAGCCGCACAAGAGCGGCCCAGCAGGAGCTTGCCGGACCGCGAGTTTCTGACCTTGCGCCGGCCGCCGGAAAGCGGCGCCAGAGAAACTTGAAATTTACGATCTTCGCTTAGCCTTCGCATGCGGTGCGGCGGTTGTGGCGGCTCGTTTCGGCCACATGGCCGTTGGAGCATCGCGCTGCCGTTCGAGTCCGTGGCCGCGGACCGGTTCGAGACCGCGACCCCGCTCTAATCGGGAGGCAATGTGGTAAAATCTCTTATTACGTTCGTCGCCCCTTTTGCAATCTGCAGCGTCATGGGCGGGTGCGCCTCGATCATCAGAGGGACGACGCAGACGATTGCGATATCGACACCACCGACCACAGGCGCGGCTTGTAACCTTTCGAGCCCCGCAGGGAATTGGCATTTGATTTCCCCCGGGATCGCCTCAGTGGAAAAGAGCAGGAATAATATTCGGGTACACTGCGACAAGCCCGGCTGGAACTCAGCGATCGCGTCGATCCCGTCAAATTTCGAAGGATGGACGCTTGGCAATTTGTTGTTTGGGGGGCTCATCGGAGTCGGCGTCGATGCGGCGACGGGAGCGATAAACGAATACCCCGACGACTTTCAGGTGCCGATGACGCAAAGCGCCGCGATACCACAGCAAGGCGATTCCATGTCCAGGCCTTCGCCCCCCGCGGTGCCCCTCGCGTCAGCCCCGGCCGTGAGTATCGCGCCGCGAATTCAGCCGCCCGCCCCTGATGTGGCGTCCCGCGCGTCTACCCCGGCCGCGACTATCGCGGGCTTGCGGACAGAGGCACCCCCGGCACCTCTCGTGGGTGAACAGGAAGTCGTCCTGTTCCCGGTTACGATCTACCACCGCTATCACCCCAGCTGGCGTGTGGATGTCCAGTAAACCGAGGGTGGCGCCGCACACGTTGTCCAAATCACGGGACAGCCGACAGAGCTCTACAGCGTGCGCGGGTGCAATGCGGCCGCGGCGGGCGTCCGGGCGGTATGGCGATCAGCATTCGCCGCAGCATCGGTCGGCGCGGCTGGGCCGCGGACATCCGATGCAGCGGCCGAGAGATTATCTCGCCGCACCTGCAATGCGTCGGTCGTTGGAGAGCGCGCGGCCGCTGTGTGATTTCGATATTACAGCTTTTTAAGGAACGTGTGCCTGGTGCGCAATCCGGTTGCGGGCTCCGATCGACGTGTGGCGGCGGCGTTGTAACAAGGGGCCGCGGCGCGGCAATCTCGATGAGCCCTTGCGCTCTTCGGATTGCCGCGTTGCCACCGGCGAGCTGTGATCGCGGCCGCTTCAGATGATGCCTTCGGTCTTCAGCGCCTCGACTTCGGCAGCACCGAGGTTGAGCCAGGAGCCCAGCACCTCGGCATTGTGCTGGCCCAGCAAGGGCGATGGCTTGACCTTGGGCGGCGCGCCGTCGAAGCGCACCGGCCAGGCCGGCATCTTGTATTTGCCGGTCGTTGGATGCTCGACGTTCTGCATGATGCCGCGTTCGGCGAGCGAGGCGTCGTTCATCAATTCGACCGTATCGAACACGGCACCCGCCGGCACCCCCGCCTCGCCGATCAATTTCATCGCCTCTTCCTTCGAGTGCTGGCGGGTCCATTGGGCGATGATCTCATCGACCTCGGCGGCGCGCTGGCTGCGCGCGTTCTGCGTGTCGTAGCGCTCGTCGCCCTTCAGGTCCTCGCGGCCGATCACCTTCAGGAGGCGCTGCCAGTGCTCGGGGTTGGCGCGGCTGCAAAAGACATAGACGTAATCATTGGGGCCGCCGGGCTTGCACGGATAGAGCGCCGAGGGCACCAGGCCGCCTTGCTGCGAGCGGGCGCTGCCGCCGCGCACCGGCGCCTTGCCCGAGAGCTGCGTGCGTGAGAACGGCACCCGCATGTAATGGATCATCGCATCCTGCATCGCGACCTGCAGCCGCCTTCCCTTGCCGGTGCGGTCGCGCTGGCGCAGCGCCGCAAGGATGCTGATCGCCATCAGCATGCCGGTGCCGGTGTCGCCAAAGGACGCGCCGGGCTTGACCGGCGGGCTGTTCGCTTCGCCGGTGACGCTGGTCGGGCCGCCCGCCGCCTGCGCGATCATGTCAAAGGCGAGATTTTTCTCGTACGGGCTGCCGCTGCCAAAGCCCTTGACCTGGCAATAAACGATGCCGGGGTTCAATTCCTTGACTACGTCGTAGCCGAGGCCCAGCCGCTCGATCGTGCCGGGGGCCATGTTTTCGATCGTGATGTCGGCCTTTTTCAGCATCTCCTTGACGATTTCGAGGCCGCGCGGCGATTTGAGGTTCAAGCTCAACGATTTCTTGTTGGCGTTGAACTGATGGAAATACCAGGGGTCATCGTCGGGATGCCCCGGGCGCAGCCGCCTTCCGGGATCGCCGCGGCCCGGGTTTTCGATCTTGACCACCTCGGCGCCGAGCCAGGCCAGCGATTCGGTGCAGGACGGCCCCGCTTCGAACTGAGTAAAATCGACCACGCGCACACCGGCCAAGCAGTCGAGTTCCACGCCCTCTATCGCCATCTCGTCACTCCTCCCGAAAGGAATCGGCGCACACTATAGCGAGTTTGCCGGCGGGCGCGAACCGGATTGCCAGCTGCAGCCAGGTCGGCGAGAGTGTCGCCGGTGAACAGCGGAGGCGGGGATGGCGGTCATCGGACCAATCGCGGAACTTCACGGCGAGATGACCGCGTGGCGGCACGATCTCCACGCTCATCCCGAGCTGGGCTTCGAGGAGCGGCGCACCGCCGATTTTGTTGCGCAAAAGCTCGGCGAATTCGGCTGCGAGGTGTTCCGCGGCGTCGGCAAGACCGGGGTCGTCGGCCGGTTGCGCGCCGGCACCTCAGCGCAGTCGATCGGGCTCAGGGCCGATATGGACTGCCTGCCGATCGAGGAAGCCACCAACCTGTCCTATCGCTCGCAGAATTCCGGCCGGATGCATGCCTGCGGCCATGACGGGCACACGACGATGCTGCTGGGTGCGGCGCGCTATCTCGCTGCGACGCGCAACTTTGACGGCACTGTGCACCTGATCTTTCAGCCGGCTGAAGAAGGGCTCGGCGGCGGCAAGGCGATGGTCGAGGACGGGCTGTTCGAGCGCTTTCCGTGCGCGGCGATCTTTGGCATGCACAACCGGCCGGGGCTCGCGGTCGGCAAGTTCCAGATCCGCAGCGGACCAATGATGGCCGGCGGCGCCTATTTCGATGTCATGGTCAGCGGTCGCGGTGCTCATGGGGCGCGCCCCGAGGCCGGGATCGACCCGGTCGTGAGCGCGAGCCATATCGCGATCGCACTGCAGACGATTGTGTCGCGCAATCTGCGCCCGCTCGACACGGCAGTCTTGAGCGTGACCCAGATCCATGCCGGCGAAGCCTACAACGTAATCCCCGAACAGGCCGTGCTGCGCGGCACCGCGCGCTGCTTCAGCCGCGACACGATGGCGCTGATCGAGCGCAATATCGCGCGGATCGCGACAGGTGTGGCCGGCGGCTTTGGTGCGACCGCCGAGCTCGATTTCCGCCTGATCTTCCCGCCTTTGGTCAATGACGAGAGCGAAGCGCGGTTTATCGCCGATACCGCCACCGAACTGGTCGGCGCCGGCAATGTCAATTGCGACGGCAATCTGGTGATGGCGTCGGAGGATTTCTCCTACATGCTCGAACAGCGGCCGGGCGCCTATATTCAGATCGGCAATGGCGACGGTGCGGACGGGAGCGCGGGCGCCTGCGAGGTCCACAATTCCGGCTACGACTTCAACGACGCGGCACTGCCCTTTGGCGCGAGCCTCTACGCCCGGCTCGTCGAGAAGAAGCTCGCCCGTAGCTGACCGGGAAGTGCAACGGCTGCACGTGCGGTCATAGCGAACGGCCGCGGGCCAACGTAGCAATCTCGTCCGACAGAGCGCGGTAAATCGGGATTCCTTCGTCATCAGTGTCACCAGTGGTACGAATTTAAGTTTGATACCCGCCTTTCTTCGTCATGCCCGCGAAAGCGGGCACCCAGAACCTGCCCCTGGCTTGAACAGGGGGAAAGCGACGTGCGGCTACCCTGGACCCCCACTTTCGCGGGGGCGACGAACGTTAGGCCGGCGCCGCGATCGCCCTCTGGTTATACATGATCTGGCGCATCTGTGCCCGCTCCGCGGCGGTGAGCGTGGCCGGATCGACCCGCAGATGGTTGCCAGTCTCCATGCCGCGCTTGACCGCCGGGCGGTTGCCGAGTTCGTCGAACCAGCGCTTGAAGTATTTGAACTCGCCGAGGTCCTGGCCTTGGCCCTCCCAGCCGACGGTCCACGGATAGGCGATCATATCGGCGATCGTATATTCGTCGCCGCACAGATAGCGCCGGTCGTAGAGCCGGTTGTTCATGACCCCGTAGAGCCGGTTGGCTTCGTCGGTAAAGCGGCGGATCGCATAAGTCAGGTCGCCGGCGTCGGGACCGGCGCGGCGGAAATGACCGCACTCGCCCAATTTCGGTCCCTGATTGGCCATCTGCCAGATCACCCATTGCGTGACCTCGTATTTGCCGCGCAAATCCTGCGGAAAGAATCGGCCCTCCTTTTCCGCCAGGTACATCATGATCGCACCTGATTCGAAGATGCTGATCGGCGCGCCGCCGCCTTTGGGGTCGTGATCGACCAGCACCGGCATGCGGTGGTTCGGGTTGATCTTCAGGAACTCAGGCTTGAACTGGTCGCCGCGGCCGATATTGCACGGTACCAGATTGTATTTGATGCCCAGTTCTTCGAGCAGGATCGAGACTTTCTTGCCGTTTGGCGTCGGCCAAAAATGCAGATCGAGCATCGCGAAGTCCTTTCGAGGCGGTGGCCGGTCGTGCTGGCGTCCGGCGGGTTGGTGGCGGATCCGATGTGCGACGGGCCGTGAGGATAATGGCCCGGCTCACCGATGTCATCGCATCGCCGGTCGGGTGGCGCTTCGTGCCGGGCTGCTCGACGAGGCTCGACAAGGGCACTACAGGTCGGTTTCGGTCGTCTGCCCCGGAAACAGCGTGGCGCGGCTCCATTCCGACCAGTCGCCGGCGACCGGATTGTTCGGGTCGCGGTCGTGCCGCCAGCAGATGGTCTCGGCATCGGGGGCGATCACCTTGTGTGTCTGGCCCTTGGCCATAGCAAAGCTTTTGGTGGCGACATAGCCGTTCTGGCGCTCGTCGCAATCACTGCTTTTGGTGATTACCGCCTGGACATTGACCCGGTCCCAGGTCGGGTTGTCGAGGATCAGCGTCGCCGATTGGCTCGACCCCGAGGAGCAGCCGGAAAAGATCAAGAGCACCGCAAGCACAAAGAGGTAGCGCATCGCCGTCTCCTTTTCGCAGAGCCGAGCACATAGGGTCGCCCGCGGTCGCCACGCAAGCGCCAATCGGCGGCGCTCGCGCGCATCGGCACCCGCCAGCTTCAGCCGGCCACGGCCCGCAGGAAGCGCTGCACCTCCGTTTCGTCGTTGTAATAGTGCAGGCTGGCGCGAACCACGGCATCCAACCCGCGGGCCGGCAGATCGAGCTGCGACGACCGGGATTCATGGACGTTGATGCCGATCGCGCGCAGCCGGTCGCGCAGCCGGGCAGGCCTCTCGCCGTCCTTTGCAAATGTGACGATCCCGCACCGCTCGACACCCTGATCGTGCACGCCGACACCGGGTTGGCGTGCGAGCTCGCGCCGCAGCAGACCGCCCAGCGTCTTGACCCGTGCCTCGATCGCATCGATGCCGACCTGCACTGCGTAACGGGCAGCCGCGGCGAGACCGATCTGGCCGGCAACAAACCGCTCCCAGGTCTCGAACCGGCGCGCGTCGGGACGGATGGCGTAGCTGTCGGTCTCGCCGGCGCAAGCGGTCATCAGGTCGATAAAGGGCGGCTCGAGCCCGCCGACCGCATCGCGCCGCACATAGAGAAAACCGGTGCCGCGCGGCCCGCGCAGGTATTTGCGGCCGGTCGCAGCGAGCATGTGGCAGCCGATCTCCCGCACATCGACAGCGAGCTGGCCGACCGACTGGCAGGCGTCGAGCAGATAGAGGATGCCGTGGCGCGCGGCGATACGGCCAACTTCCGCCACCGGCTGGACGAGCCCGCCATGCGACGGCACATGGGTGATCGCAATCAGCCTGGTGCGCGCGCCGATCGCGCGCTCGAGTGCCTTGGGATCGAGCTGACCGCAAGCGTCGTTGTCGACGACATCGATCTCGATCCCGGCGCGGGCCTTCATCTGCCGGAATGCGAGCAGGTTCGACTGGTACTCGGGTCGCGCGGTCACGACGCGGTCGCCGGCCCGGAACGGAACTGCGTAGAACGCCATATCCCAGGCGCGGGTGGCGTTTTCGACAAAGGCGATCTCGTCCGGTTGCGCGCCGATCAGCGCGGCGATGGCATCGTAGAAACCAGCGATGCGATCTTCGGCTTCGGCCGCCGCTTCGTAACCGCCGATCGCGGCTTCGCGCATCAAGTGGCCCGTCATCGCAGCGAGAACCGGACGCGGCGGCAACGCGGCCCCGGCATTGTTGAAGTGGATCACGCTGGCGACTCCGGGTGTGTCCTGTCGCAGCAATGGCACGTCGAGCGTCATGTCTCACCCCCCAACGTGGAAAAGGCCCGGCCATCCCTGGCCAGGCCCTTCGCCTGATTGGTGGAGCCAACCGGGATCGAACCGGTGACCTCTACAATGCCATTGTAGCGCTCTCCCAGCTGAGCTATGGCCCCGGCGATGGCCGCCTGCGGCTGACGGCACGGAAGCGACGCAGCGCGAAAAATAGAGAATGGGAGTGGCCGGCGGCAAGCGAAAACCGCGGCTCGTTGCAGCGCCGGCGGCTCAGCGCTCCTCCTCCTCGACATTCTCGATGACCTCGGCCATGTCGTCCTCGTCCTCGCCGAGCTCGGAAGCGTCTTCGAGCAGCTCTTCGTCCTCCTCCTCGGTCTCCTCGACCGGCAGCGCCTCCTCTTCGTCGGCGGCGGCATCGGCCTCTTCAGTCTCGGTCTCGAGCTCCTCGCCGCTGACCGGCGCGATCTCCTTCTCGACCGGGGGCACCGGTCGCGCCCGGCGCGATTTCAGAAAGGCTTCGGGGTCGAACGGCGTGCTGCATTTCGGGCAGATCACAGGCTTGTGCAGCATATCGTAATAGCGTGCTCCGCAGCTCGGACAGATCCGCTTGGTGCCCCATTCGGGCTTGGCCACCATCAACTCCATCAGAGTTTGCCGGGGTTGGTCGCTGCGCCATTGCCACAGGCGGCGCACCCTGTCAAAAGCAAAACCGCGCGCGGCCGACGGTCCCGGCATATGGGCCGGGGTGGCGGCCGGCGCAACCGCCGACCCTGCTGTTCGAGGCCTGCCCCGCCATGGCTCATGCGTCTTCACCCGCCTCGCCCGAGCCGCTCGCTGCGCTGCGTCCGGCGGCCCCGCTCACTGGCACGACCGCGGTGCCGGGCGACAAATCGATTTCGCATCGTGCGCTGATGCTGGGGGCGCTCGCCGTCGGCCGAACCGAGATAACGGGGCTGCTCGAAGGCGAGGACGTGCTCGCGACCGCTGCCGCGCTGAACGCGCTCGGTGCTACGGTGGCGCCGGCGGGCGGTGGCAAGTGGCTCGTCGATGGGGTCGGCATCGGTGGTCTCGCCGAGCCCGAAAATCTCCTCGACCTCGGCAATTCGGGGACCTCGGCGCGGCTCCTGCTCGGGATTCTCGCCACCCACCGGCTGACCGCGTTCGTGACCGGCGACGCCTCGCTGCGGCAGCGGCCGATGCGCCGCGTGACCGATCCGCTGAGCCGCTTCGGCGCGCAATTCCTGACGCGCGACGGCGCCCGCCTGCCGCTCGCCGTGACCGGTGCCGGCGCCCCCGTGCCGATCGAATACCGTCTGCCCGTCCCGTCGGCGCAAGTGAAATCGGCGGTGCTGCTGGCTGGGCTCAACACCCCTGGTGCGACGACGGTGATCGAGCCGCAGGCGACCCGCGACCATACCGAGCGGATGCTGCGTCATTTTGGTGGCGCTGTGACGGTCGAGCGGGCCGCGGGCGGTGGCAAGCGGATCACGGTCGAAGGCTTTCCCGAGCTCGCGGCGGCGCCGATCACGGTGCCGGGCGATATCTCGTCGGCCGCGTTTCCGCTGGTTGCGGCGCTGATCGTGCCGGGCTCGGAGGTGACGATCGAGGGGGTCGGCATCAACCCGCTGCGCGCCGGGCTGCTCGATTGCCTGCGCGAGATGGGCGCCGCGATCACCCTCGGCAACGAGCGCGAGGAAGGCGGCGAGCCGGTCGCCGATCTGCATGTGCGAGCGGGAACCTTGACCGGCGCCGACATCCCGCCCGACCGCGCGCCGAAGATGATCGACGAATACCCGATCCTGGCGATGGCCGCCGCCTGCGCCAACGGGCGCACCGTGATGCGCGGGCTCAGCGAGCTGCGGGTCAAGGAAAGCGACCGGCTGACGGCGATCGCGACCGGTCTTGCCGATTGCGGCGTGCATGTCGCGGTCGAGGGCGACGACCTGATCGTCGATGGCGATGGCGGCCGACCAGCCGGCGGGGCACTGATCGCCACCAATCTCGACCACCGGATCGCGATGGCCTTCCTGGTGCTGGGGCTGGCAGCCGACGCGCCGGTGCGGATCGATGATGCGCGTCCGATCGCCACCAGCTTTCCCGATTTCATCCCGCTGATGAACCGGCTCGGCGCCTCCTTCGCCGCCGGCGGATGACGTCTCGGTCGTTTGTCGTCGCGATCGACGGGCCGGCGGCCTCGGGCAAGGGGACGCTGGCGCGCCGCCTCGCCGAGCATTTCGGCTTGGCGCATCTCGATACCGGGACCTTATACCGGGCCACTGCCCTCGGGGTGCTCGACGCAGGCGGCGACCCCGCCGACCCGGCGGTTGCGGCGATGGCCGCAGGGCGGGTCGGTCTGCCGGCGCTCGCCGACCCGAGGCTGCGCGGCGAACGGGTCGCAGCAGCCTCCTCGGTGGTCGCCGCGCACCCGGCGGTGCGCCGCATCCTGTTGCAGTTTCAACGCGATTTCGCTGCGCATCCGCCGGCTCTCGCAGCCGGGAAGACGGCGAACGGCGCGGTGCTCGACGGACGCGATATCGGCGCGGTGGTCTGCCCGCTGGCCGACCTCAAGCTGTTTTTGACCGCCGATGTGGCGGTCCGCGCCAAACGCCGGGTCGAGGAGTTGCGTGCGCGTGGCGCGGCAGCTATATACCAGGACGTCTTGCAGGATCTGACTGAACGCGACGCACGCGACAGCGCCCGCCGGGATGCACCGCTCTCGGTCGCGCCCGATGCCATGATCATCGATACGACGGCGCTCGACGCCGATGCGGTCCTGGAGCGCGTCGCCGGCATCACCACACGCGCTCTTGCGCAGCGTGAATTCAAGGAGAAGGAATGGCTCTAGAACTGCAACCCGAGGGGGCGTCGGCGAAAGAAAGCTTCGCGGCGCTGCTCGACGAATCGCTCGGCATGGTCAATGGGGTCGAGGGCACTGTCGTCAAGGGCCGGGTCATCGCGGTCGAAAACGATGCGGTGCTGATCGATGTCGGTCTCAAATCGGAAGGCCGGGTGCCGTTGAAGGAATTCGCCGCCGGCGGCGGTGAGCCCAGCCTCAGTGTCGGCGATACCGTCGAGGTGTTCCTCGAACGCATGGAGGACAAGAACGGTGAGGCCCAGCTGTCGCGCGAAAAAGCGCGGCGCGAAGAGGCCTGGACCCAGCTGGAAAAGAGCTTTCAGGCGAATGATCGGGTCTCCGGGGTGATCTTTGGCCGGGTCAAGGGCGGCTTTACCGTCGATCTCAACGGCGCCGTTGCGTTTTTGCCAGGCAGCCAGGTCGACATCCGTCCGGTGCGCGACATCACCCCGCTCCTGGGCTCGCAGCAGCCGTTCCAGATCCTGAAGATGGACCGCTCGCGTGGCAACATCGTCGTCTCGCGCCGCGCCGTGCTGGAGGAGAGCCGCGCCGAGCAGCGCTCCGAGCTGGTCGCCAGCCTCAAGGAGGGCCAGATCCTCAATGGTGTCGTCAAGAACATCACCGATTACGGCGCCTTTGTCGATCTCGGCGGTGTCGATGGTCTGCTGCATGTGACCGACATCGCCTGGCGACGCATCAACCATCCTTCGGAAGCCCTGCATATCGGCCAGAACGTCAAGGTCCAGGTGATCCGCTTCAATCCGGAGACGCAGCGCATCTCGCTCGGCATGAAGCAGCTCGAGGCCGATCCGTGGGAGGGGGTCGAGCTCAAATACCCGGCCGGCGCCAAGTTCAAGGGCCGCGTCACCAACATCACCGATTACGGCGCCTTTGTCGAACTGGAGCCGGGGGTCGAGGGGCTGGTGCACGTCTCGGAAATGAGCTGGACCAAGAAGAACGTCCACCCCGGCAAGATCGTCTCGACCAGCCAGGAGGTCGAGGTCATGGTGCTCGATGTCGATCCGCAGAAGCGGCGCATCAGCCTCGGGCTCAAGCAGACCCTCGCTAATCCGTGGGATACGTTTGCCGACGACCATCCGATCGGCAGCGAGCTCGAAGGCGAGGTGCGAAACATCACCGAATTCGGGCTGTTCGTCGGATTGCCGGGCGAAATCGACGGCATGGTCCACCTCTCCGACATCGACTGGAACCGCGCCGGCGAAGACGCCATCAACAATTACCACAAGGGCGAGGCGGTACGGGTCAAGGTCCTCGATGTCGATATCGACAAGGAGCGCATCAGCCTCGGCATCAAGCAGCTCGAAGCCGATCCGTTCGAGGCCGGGATGGCCAAGCTGCGCAAGGGCGAGGTCGTGACCGGCACGATCGCCGGGATCACCGAGGGCGGGGTCGAGGTGTCGGTCGGTGACGGCATGTTGGGCTTTATCCGCAAATCCGAATTGTCGCGCGATCGCAGCGAGCAGCGGCCCGACCGGTTCGCGGTCGGCGAGAAGGTCGATGCCAAGGTGACCGCGATCGATCGTGCGACACGCAAGGTGGCGCTGTCGATCAAGGCACGGGAGGTGGACGAGGAGAAGCGCGCGATGGCCGAGTTCGGCTCTTCGGATTCGGGAGCGAGCCTCGGCGATATCCTCGGTGCTGCGATCAGCCGGGCACGCCGGCAGGATGCGGATCGGCAGGACGAGAGCGCGGACAAGGACTGAGCGGCACCGCGGCACCTCCCCGGGCCGGACTGTCCCCGCCGCCGATCGCGAAGAGTCGCTGATGGCGGCGGGCGGCCGGTTCCGGCGCGAGGGCGCTGGCGCGAGACAGAGGCGCAGGTGGGAGCCCAGGCCGGTTGGCGATGCGCACCCCTGCGCGGCTTGACCGCGGCGCGGCGGTTTGGCAGGTTGGTCGCCCAGGCCGTGGGGCGAGGATGATGACAAAATCGGAGCTTGTGCAGAAGCTGTCCGAAACCAATCCGCACCTCTATCAGCGTGACGTCGAGGTCATTGTCACCGCGATCTTTGACGAGATCGCGGCGGCGCTGGCGCGTGGTGACCGCGTCGAGCTGCGCGGCTTTGGAGCGTTTTCGGTCAAACGGCGGGATGCCCGTGTCGGACGCAACCCGCGTACCGGCGACAGTGTACGGGTCGCCGAAAAGCACATCCCCTTTTTCAAAACCGGCAAGCAGCTGCGCGATCGCCTGAACCAGGTCGCACCGGCAGCCTAGCTCGAGTGGTGCCGCGCCGGCGAGTCCGAGCGGGGTGAGGCGTGCCGGCCGGATGAGGGTTCTCTACTGGATCGTGGTGCTGGTCCTCGCGGCTGTGCTGAGCCTGTTTGCCGCGTCCAATCGGCAGGCCGTCTCGCTCGGCCTGTGGCCCTTGCCGTATCTGGTGCAGCTGCCGCTTTACCTGACGATCCTGTTGTCTCTGCTGGCCGGTTTTGTCATTGGCGCGCTCGCCGCGTGGATCGCCGGGCGCCGCTGGCGGCGCGAGGCCCGGCGCGGCCGGCGGCGAAGCGAAGCCTTGGCCCGCGAGCTCGCCGCGACCCAGGCTCGGCTCGCGGGTGCCGCCGATCGTCCGGTCCATCCGGAGACAAAGGGCATACAAAGTTTTTGACCTGCCCGGCGCAAGGGGTCCAGTGTGCGCATCGATAGAGACCGATCCGAAAGCGCACCCCCGTCAATGGACCTTCCTGAAAGCGTGGCCGCCCTAGGCGAGCGGCTCGGCGAAACCGACGAGATCGTGCCCGATCCGCAATTGCTGACCGGTGCCGATGTCTTTGCCAGCGAGCGGGACCGGCTGTTCATGCGGCCGTGGATCGCCGTCGATCACGTGAGCCGGCTCGACGGCAACGAACGGTTTTTCCGGTTCGACGCCGCGACCCGCTCGATCCTTGTCACCCGCGACAAGAGCGGCCGGCTGCGGGCGATGCGCAATGTCTGCATCCATGCCGGCTACCCGGTTTGCGAGGCCGAGGACGGGGCGGCCGAGCGGCTTGTCTGCCCGTACCACGGGTGGGAGTTCGCGCTCGACGGCCGGCTGCTCGAACCGGATCTGACGGCGCGCATCGATCCGGCGCGGCTGCGGCTGGCGAACCATCCGGTTGCGGTTGGCGGCGGCTTGATCTTTGTCGACCTGTCGGCGCCCGCCGGCGCCGACGATCCGGTGCTGCCGGCACCGATTGCCGCCTGCGTGCCGCAATGGCTCGCCGATGCCGAGGTCACCCAGCGGACCCGATACACCGCCAATTGGAACTGGAAATACGCGCTGCAGCTTGTGAAATCGTCGCCGCACCTGCTGTTCGACGCGCCCGGCGAGGCCGTTTCCGCGGAATTCGGCCCGCTGAGCCTGATGCTGGCGCGGCCACACGAGGCGGCCCTGCTGCGGGTCGTTCCGAAATCCGCCGCGCGCACCGATATCCAGCTGACCAGGATGGTCCCACGCGGCACCGGCTCACCGATCACGGCCGCCGAGCCGGACCGGGTCGACCGCTTGGCCGAAGGCCTGCAGGCGGCGGGTGACGCCGCGGCGGTAGACCGGTCGGCCGAGCTCGATCGGCCGTTTTTCGCATGGTACTGGTCGCTGATGTCAGCCGACTGAGGAGTGCCGCCCCAGACCAGGGTCAAGGCTCCAGACCGGGGTAGAGGGCCGGTGTCGCATCACAAATGCGGCGACTGGCGCGCGCGACGATCCGCTGCGATGTCGCCGTCTTCAAATCGAAGGAAGAGAAGCGTGAGTGTGGCGAGCATGACCGGGTTTGCGCGGGTGCAGGGTGAGGCACACGAGATCGCGTGGACCTGGGAGGTCAAGAGCGTCAACGGGCGCTCCCTCGATTTGCGGCTGCGGCTCGCGCCGGGTTTTGACGCGCTCGAACCGGAGCTGCGCGCGGCATTTGTGCGCCGGCTGCGCCGCGGCAATGTCTCGGCCAATCTTTTGGTGACGCGCACCGCACCCATGGCGCTGCGCATCAATCGCCAAGCCCTGGGACAGCTCGTCTCGCTGATCGGCGAGCTGAGCGGTGAGATCGAAGCCGCACCACCGCGGCTCGACGGCCTCCTGGCGCTGCGCGGTGTGATCGAAACCGTCGAGGACGAGGACGCGGCGGTGGCCGAGGCGCGCCGCCGTGAGGTGCTCGCCGGATGGCCCGTAGCGCTAGACCGGCTGGTCGCCGCCCGCGCCGAAGAGGGGGCCCGCATCGCCCAGCTGCTCGCGGCCCAGCTCGACGAGATGGGCGCGCTCGTCGCCGCTGCAGAGGACAGTGCCGCGGCTCAGCCTGGGATGATCCTCGAACGGCTGCGCACGGTGCTGGCCGGCCTCGCCGAGAACACGCCGCCGCTGCCCGAGGAGCGCATCGCGCAGGAGGTGGCCTTGCTGGCGGCACGCGCCGACATCCGCGAGGAGCTGGCGCGGCTGCGCGCCCATCTCGAGCAGGCTGGCGAGCTGCTCGACGAGGGCGAGGCGATCGGGCGGCGGCTCGATTTTCTGTGCCAGGAGCTGAACCGCGAGGCCAACACGCTGTGCTCGAAATCAGCCGATATCACGCTGACCCGTACCGGGCTCGCGCTCAAGGCGGTGATCGAGCAGTTCCGCGAGCAGGTGCAGAATATCGAGTGATTACGGGTCAGCCTCGGCGCGGGAGCAACTGTCCGCGCTCGTCCGCCACGCCCGGTAGGCGGCGAGGACCATCGCCGTCACCGTCGGCAGACCATTATATTTCGTGTTGATCACGAGGTCGAAATTCAACGGCTCGGTCGGGTTGACGCCATAGAGCGCGTGGTATCGCTTCTGCTCGCTGGCAAATCGGCGATCGATGCTTGCGCGCACTTCTTCGACCGAGGCGGCGCTCTCGCTCTGCCGGCCCTCGTCCCGCAAGTTGTTGAAGATGCGCGCCGCCGCGGTATGGCGGTCAAGGACCAGGAACACCTTGAACGATTGCGGCATCCATTGCCACGCCATGCGCGAATCGATGACGAGCTTATCCTCGCTGCGGTATTTCTCCTGCAAAAGATGGTCTACCTTACGATCGATGTCTTGCTGGATTTCGGCCGAAATATTCATCGCTTCGATCGATTCACCCCGTTCCGCGGCCAGCTGCCGGAACAGATCGCCGGACGAAAAATGCTGAAAGCCGAGCCCCGAGGCGACCGCTTTCGCGGTCGAGGATTTGCCGGAACCGGGTGATCCCGCGATGGTGATGATTGGCCGCTTCATTGGGCGATCCTCCCGGATCGGCGGCCGAGGGTCAACGAGGTCGCGGTGCCGGATGCCCCTTGTGGTGGATCGCCCCAGCCGATTTTGTTTCTTCCTTGCGACGGACCGCCCGGCCGGTCGGGGAGCGGTCCCGGGTACACCCGTTTGGGTTGCCCCGCGCCTATGCCAGCGCTTCGAGCGCGCGGGCGAGGGCGCAGAACTGGACGACCGTCAGCTCCTCGGCGCGGGCAGTCGGCGCCACCCCGGCACGGTCGAGCAACGGCCCGACCGGGGTCCCGAGCGTGGCAAGGCTCGAGCGCAGCATCTTGCGGCGCTGCCCAAAGGCGGCGGCGGTGACCCGTTCGAGGACGTTTTTGGCGGCTGGCGCCAACGGTTCGGCGCGCGGCGTGATCGCCACCACGGTCGAGATCACCTTGGGCGGCGGGGTGAAGGCGCGGGCCGGCACGTCGAACAGCAGTCGCGGCTCCGCCAGCCACTGGGTCCGCACCGACAGCCGGCCATAAGGCTTGCTCCGCGGTGCTGCGACGAGCCGCAGCGCCACCTCGCGCTGGAGCATCAGGGTAAGGCCGAGGAATTCGCCGATCCGGTCGAGCCAGCCGAGCAGCAGCGGGGTCGCGATGTTGTATGGCAGGTTGGCAACGATCTTGCGCGGTGGTTCAGCCAAAGCGCAGAGATCGAGCGCCAAAGCGTCGCCGGCGACGATTTCGAGGCGGCCGGGGTGGGCGGCGGCGAGCTCGGCGAGTGCTGCGAGACAGCGCGGGTCACGCTCGATCGCGATCACCCGGTGCGCACCCGCAGCCAGGAGCGCGCGGGTCAGGCCGCCAGGTCCGGCGCCGATCTCGATCACGCTGGTCCGGTCGAGCGGCCCGGCGGCGCGGGCGATCCGACCGGTCAGATTGAGGTCGAGCAGAAAGTTCTGGCCGAGCCTGCGCTGCGCCGTGATGCCGTGCCGGGCGATGATTTCGCGCAGCGGCGGCAGCGCGGCAGCCGGCTCGGCC
>JBOHME010000050.1:0-29148 GCA_050729795.1 Allostellaceae bacterium
CAACCGGACCGGTGGCGATGGCGCCGCTGCCGCCCCCCGGCCCGTTGCCGCCGCTCGCCGCGCCAGCACCACCGCCCGGACCGCGCATTGCCAGTGCAGCGCCCGAGCAGCAGACCGGTCGCCCGATCCCGCTCGACCGTCCGCCGCCGCCCGCGAGCATGAGCCTGACGCCGCCGGCCGCATCTGCCGCGTCGCCGTCTCGTGGAACGCAGCCGGCGGCATCGGCGCAGCCACCGGGCGCGCACGCGCCGGCGGGTACCGCCGTGGCCACAGCGGAAGCGCCGCCCGCAACGCATCACGGCGGTACCTTCCTGTGGCCGGTGCGCGGCCATATCGTCGAGAATTACGGCACCGGGCCGGATGGCACCCATAATGACGGGATCAATATCGCCGCCCCGCGCGGCGCGCCGGTCCAGGCGACCGATGCCGGCGTCGTCGCCTATGCCGGCAACGAATTGCGCGGCTACGGCAACCTGATCCTGATCAAGCATCCCAACGGCTGGATCTCGGCCTACGCCCATTGCGATCTGATCCTGGTCAAGAAAGGCCAGAAGGTGGCCCGCGGCCAGGTCATCGCGCGGGTCGGCTCGACCGGAAATGTCAGCCAGCCGCAGCTGCATTTCGAGCTGCGCCGCGGTCAGCATCCGGTCGATCCGCGCGATTATCTGGCGCCGCTGCCGAGTGCTGCAACCAAGGCCCAGGAATCCGGCTGAGCAATCCGGCTAAGCGGGTGTCGCGGCCTCAGGCGAGCGGCTTGCCGAGACGGCCGGCCAGATCCTGAATGAACTGCCAGGCGACCCGCCCCGAGCGCGAGCCGCGGGTGATCGCCCATTCGTTGGCTTCCGCAACCAGCTGCTCGGCCGGGAGCGCCAGCCCATAGCGGTCGGCGTAGCCGTGCACGATCGCGTGATAGGTCGGCTGGTCGACATTGTGAAAGCCGAGCCACAGCCCGAAGCGGTCGGACAGCGAGACCTGCTCCTCCACCGCCTCGGCCGGGTTGATCGCGGTCGAGCGCTCGTTGTCGATCATCTCGCGCGGCATCAGATGGCGGCGGTTCGAGGTGGCGTAGAGCACGACATTCGCCGGGCGGCCTTCGATGCCGCCCTCGAGCACCGCCTTCAGCGATTTGAAGCTGGTGTCGTGCTGGTCGAACGACAAATCGTCGCAGAATAAGAGGCAGCGACGCGCGCCAGGCCGCAGCAGCGACAAGAGATGCGGCAGGCTCGGAATGTCCTCGCGGTGGATTTCGACGAGGGCCAGCGCATGCGGCTGCTCGGTGTTGACAGCGGCGTGCGCAGCCTTGATCAGCGAGCTCTTGCCGGTGCCGCGCGCCCCCCAGAGCAGCACGTTGTTGGCCGGCAGCCCGGCGGCGAAGCGGCGAGTGTTGTCGAGCAGGATATCGCGCACCCGATCGATGCCGCGCAACAGACCGATCTCGACCCGATTGACCTCGCTGACCGGTTCGAGCCAGGAGCGGTCGGCATGCCAGACAAAAGCGTCGGCGCTGTCGAGCACGACCGGCGGGGCCGGTGGCGGGGCGAGGCGTTCGAGCGCGTCGGCGATGCGGTGGAGCAGGCGCGACAGATGGGGATCGGTCATCTTCGGTCGAAGCTTCCTGCGGCAGGCGAAAAGGCGCGGACGCTATCACAGGCCGCGCGCCGCGAGAAATCTCGGCCAGCGCCGACCGTTGCTGTTTGGCCGGCATTGCTCCTTTAGCGGGCCATTGCTCTTTAACCGGTCATCGCGTACCTATCCTGGTGTCAGGCCGCCGGTAGTTTCCGGCTGCGGGCGAGCACGCCGCTTGCGATGACGCCGCCCCTGATCTCGAGGCTCGATGCCGATGCTGATTTCCCCTGCCTACGCCCAGACGACCGGCCTTTCGAGCCTGTTCGACAACCAGGGCGCTATGATCCAGTTCCTGCCGCTGGTGCTGATCTTCGTCGTGTTTTACTTTTTGCTGATCCGGCCGCAGCAGCGCAAGACGAAGGACCATCGAGCGGCCCTCGGGGCGCTGCGCCGCGGTGACCGGGTGGTGACCGGAGGCGGGATCATCGGCACCATCGTGCGGGTCGAGAACCCCGAAGAAATCTCGGTCGATATCGCCGACGGTGTGCGCGTGCGGGTGGTGCGCAGCACGATCACGAGCGTGCTGTCCAAGACGGACCCGGGTGCGACCCGCGAGGCCGCCAGGCAGAAGGAGCAGGCGCGCGTCAAGGCGGAAACCAAGGATTGATCGTGCGACGGGACAGGTGCGGCGAAGGTTCACCAGAATCGGATGGACGCGCCCGGCGCCAGCGGGCATCGTCGGCCGTTGCGCCGCGCCGCAAGCCGCGCCATCAACGGAGTATCGCAGTGCACGATAGAAGAACAATTCTAGCCGCCGCGCTCAGCGCGATGGTGTTGCCGCTCCGCGCCGCGTTGGCGCAGCCGACCAATTCGCCGCCGCCCGCGGCAGCACCGTCCGGCCCGCCGCCTTCTGCGGCCCCGCCACCTTCTGCCGTGGCCCCACCTTCCGCCGCCCCGCCTTCCGCACTACCCCCGGCTGCCGTACCGCCGGCCTCGGCCCCGCCGCCTTCCGCCCGGCCGCATCATCCACCGCCGCATCACCGCCCGCCGATGCCGCCGCCGCGGCATGAAGCGCGGCCGCCGCATCCCCACGGGCACTATCATTGGCGTTGGCTGCCGGGACATTGGCGCTGGAACGGCTACCGTTGGGTCTGGGTCGCCGGACACTGGCGGCACTGATGCGGGCGCGGGCGTCGAGCCGAGGCCGGTCGCGGCGCCCGCTCTTGCGGAACTGACGGCATGCTGTATTTCGCCAACTGGAAGATTCTTCTGATCTGCGCGATCTGCGCGCTCGGCGTGCTGCTGGCGGTGCCGAACCTGTTCAGCGCCGGATCACTCGACAGCCTGCCGGATTTTGTGCCGCACAAGCAGGTGTCGCTGGGCCTCGACCTGCGCGGCGGCTCGTATTTGCTGCTCGAAGTCGATGTCGCGGCGGCCGAGCGCGAGCGCCTGAGCTCGATCATCGACAATGTGCGCAACGCCTTGCTCGATGGCAACATCGGCTATACCGGGCTCGCGGTCAAAGGTGACGCGATCGTGTTCAACATCCGCGCGCTCGCGCGGACCGACGACGCGCGCCAGGCGCTCGCGAAGATCGATCCGCAGCTGGTGGTGGCGATCCGGCCCGACGGGGCCGGCAGCGTGCGGTTCAGCGAGGCGGCGACCGCGACGCGACGCAGCCTGGCGGTCAACCAGTCGATCGAAATCATTCGCCGCCGCATCGACGAGACCGGGATCAAGGAACCGACGATCGAGCAGGAAGGGCAGGACCGGGTCCTGGTCGAGCTGCCCGGCATCTCCGACCCCGAGCATGTCAAGGCGCTGCTCGGCCAAACCGCGAAGCTGACATTCCAGCTCGTCGATACCGGCGTCTCGCTCGAGGACGCGCGCAACGGCCATCTGCCACTCGGTGACGAGATTCTGCCGGCCTCGGCGAGCAATGCCGAACGCGTCGGTCCCGACGCCTATGTCGTCCAGCGCCGGGTCATGGTCGATGGCGGCATGCTGGTCGACGCCCAGCCGACATTCCAGGGCAACGAGCCGGTGGTCAGCTTCCGCTTTGACGCCGAGGGTTCGAAGCGATTCGGCAACGCCACCCGCGAGAATGTCGGGAAGCCCTTTGCGATCGTCCTCGATAACAAGGTGATCAGCGCCCCGGTCATCAAGGAGCCGATCCTCGGCGGCAGCGGCATCATCTCCGGCAGCTTTACCGTTCAGTCGGCGAGCGATCTGGCGTTGCTGCTGCGGGCCGGTGCGCTGCCGGCACCGATCACGATCCTCGAGGAGCGCACGGTCGGACCCGGGCTCGGCGCCGATTCGATCCATGCCGGGGCGGCTGCCTGCATCGTCGGGGTGTCGCTCGTCGTCGTCTTCATGGTGCTGTTCTACGGTCTGTTTGGCGTGTTCGCCGACATTGCCCTGTTCTTCAATTTGTGCCTGATGCTGGGCACGCTGTCGCTGCTCGGGGCCACCCTGACCTTGCCCGGCATCGCCGGCATCGCCCTGACGATGGGCATGGCGGTCGACGCCAATGTGCTGATCTACGAGCGCATCCGCGAGGAGGTACGGGCCGGACGGACGATCCTGTCGTCGCTGGATGCCGGCTTCAAGCGGGCCTTTGGCACGATCGTCGACAGCCATGTGACGACGCTCGTCGCCGGCGCGCTGATGTTCTGGCTCGGGTCGGGACCGATCAAAGGCTTTGCCGTGACGCTGAGCATCGGCGTGCTGACCTCGCTGTTTTCTGCGATCCTGGTAACCCGGCTCCTGATCGTGACCTGGGTGCGGCGCTGGAAGCCCAAGGTGATTCCGATCTGAGGCCTGGAAACGCTGTCCCGGTGGGACGTTCTCGGTGCCGCCGACCGAGATTTTTTGATAGGGCCGTTCGATCTTGTTCAGACCGCTGATCGTCATCCGGCGCACGCCGCAGATCGACTTCATGAGATGGCATCCGTTTGGCTTTGTCTTTTCTGGAGTGTTGATGCTGGCCTCGATCGTCTTGTTTCTGACGGCCGGGCTCAATTATGGGATCGATTTTGTCGGCGGGACTCAGATCCAGGTGCGGGAAACCACCGGTCCCGCCAATCTCGGCGAGATGCGGGCGAAGCTTGATGCGCTGCATATCGGCGATGTGTCGCTGCAAGGCTTTGGCCGGCCGAGCGATGTGCTGATCCGGCTGCCGCGCCAGCCGGGCGGGGATGCGGCGCAGGAGCGGGCGGTCGAGCTGGCGCGCAAAGCGCTGGGCCCGGGGGTCGACTATCGCGGCATCGAGGTGGTCGGCCCGACGATCGGCGGCGAACTGATCCGCGCCGGGGTTACCGCCACGATCCTGGCGCTGGTGGCGATCGCGTTCTACATCGCGTTCCGCTTCGAATGGCAGTTCGGCATCGGCGGAATGATCTCGACCTTGCACGACGTGGTCACGACGGTCGGACTGTTCGCGCTGTTTCACCTCGAATTCAATTTGACGACGCTGGCGGCGATCCTCACGGTCGCCGGCTATTCGGTCAACGACACGGTGGTGATCTATGATCGGGTGCGCGAATCGATGCGCAAATATCGCACGATGCCGTTCCGCGACCTGATCAACCTGTCGCTGAACGAGACCTTGTCGCGCACGATCCTGACGGTCAGCAGCGTCGCGTTGGCGGTGCTGTCGCTGCTGTTTCTCGGCGGCCAGGTGCTGCGCGGCTTCAGCATTGCGATGCTGTGGGGGGTGGTGATCGGCACCTATTCGTCGCTGTTTATCGCCGCGCCGGTTCTCTATTACGTGCGGCCGAACCGTGCTGCGATCGCGCGTGGCGGCGAGACGGCCAAGACGAAGGCCCCGGCGTCGCGGAAGCGCTAGCCGCCGGTTGCCGCAAGATGGACCTGTCCCCGCTCGTTCCCGCGACGCGGCAGATCGTCGAGCGCTACGCGCCGAGCGGGTTTCGTATCAGCGGGGTGGTCTGGAACTGCCCGGTTCTGGTGTTTCCGGACCTGACCCGCGAGTGGAACATAACCGACGCCGCCCGGATCGATTGGGAAAGCCTGTTGCCGGTGGTCGATCACGGCGGCGTGCAGATCCTGCTGCTGGGTCTCGGCAACCGGATCGTGCCGATCGCCACCGCACTGCGTGCAGCGCTGCGCCAGGCCGGAGCCGCACTCGAACCGATGAGCACCGGTGCCGCCTGCCGGACCTACAACGTGCTCGTCAGCGAGGATCGGCGGGTGGCCGCAGCGCTGCTCCCTGCGCGCGGCTGATCGGTCAGGAGCGCGTCAACGCCTCACCACGGGTCGGTCGCCACTTGCGCGGTCGTCACGCCGGACAACCAGGATGGCGAATTCGCGGGTCTAGCGGAACTTGTGGGCGCGCACGCGGTTCTCTTGGAAGCGGCGGCAACAGCGAGCGAGGAGCAACGTGGGCATCGAGAAATATGGGCGGATCATGACCGCCGCGGCGTTTGCGGCGACGCTGGCCGTGGCACCCCAGCTGCACGCGGCCGACTGGCACCATGGGCATTCCCATTATCGCGGCGGCGGCCACGGCAATGCCGCGGGTGCCGCGATCGTCGGCGGCATCATCGGGCTTGGCGTCGGGGCGGCGATCGCCTCCAACAGCTACAACCGGTATTACGCACCACCGCCGCCGGTCTATTACGGCTATCCGAACAGCAGCTATTACGCAC
This sequence comes from Allostellaceae bacterium, assembly GCA_050729795.1. Taxonomy (GTDB): domain Bacteria; phylum Pseudomonadota; class Alphaproteobacteria; order ATCC43930; family CGMCC-115725; genus AP-15. Next base: position 6,234 of record JBOHME010000050.1, read on the forward strand.
CACCGCCGCCGGTTTATTACGGCTACGGCTACTGAGCGCGCCGGCCCGACCGGTGCAACACGATCAAACGGCGGACCGTGCGGCGCGAGTCGTGCGCTGAGCCGGCTGCTGCATCACATCCAAGGAATCCCCTAATGAGCATGATCCGCCCGCATCATCTGGCGTCTGCTGCTTTCATCGCGCTGCTGGCTTTGCCGGTCTCGGCGATAGCCCAATCCTCGCAGCCGGCCGGGTCTGCGGGTCCGACCGCGTCCGCCGCGACCGAGGCGACGTCACCTGCCGCGGCCGGCCAATCCGCCGAGCAACGCGTCGAAAGCCACATCACGCAATTGCATCAGCAGTTGCGCATCACCACGGCCGAGCAACCGCAATGGAACCAGTTCTCCGCGGTCATGCGCGGCAATGCACGCGACATGGATCAGGCGATCATGCAGCGTGCTCAGCAATATTCGACCATGAACGCGCTGCAAAACATGCAGTCCTACGCAAAACTTGCCGAGGCTCATGCCGACCGCATGCAGAAGCTGGTGCCGGCCTTTGCGCAGCTTTATGACGTGATGCCGGAACAGCAGAAAAAGCTGACCGATCAGGTGTTCCGTGAACACGCCGCCGCGCACGTCGAAAAGCGGATGCAGACCGGCCGCAACCAATAGCCTCCTGTGGTGTGGCGTAGGTTAAAGCCTGCTGTCGGCGGGCTTTAACGTCCTTAACGACCAATTCCGTAACGTTCTGCTAGGTCAATTCCGGTATAGTGGGATTGACGAGGCGCGAAGCGGCGGATCCAGCGATTAATTTCCGCTATCGCTTGCGACTGTGCGTCTCGCTACCATTGGACCAGCAGGACGTGTGCAGGTCGGCGTTGATGTCATGAACGAGCGGAAGCCCACCGAAGTCTGTATAACGGTCGATACTGAATTCAGCATCGGCGGCAACTTTGACGACCCGCTGCTGACACCGGTTGCCGAACCGATCGTTTTGGGTGCGGTCGGCGGGAAGGAACACGGTCTCGGCTTCCTCCTCGACAGCCTTTGTGAATTCGACGTTCGGGCCACGTTCTTCGTCGAGGCGCTGCAAACCGCCTATTTTGGTGCCGAGCCAATGGGCGGGGTCGCGCGCCGAATAGCAGGCGCCGGACATGACGTGCAACTGCACCTGCATCCGTGCTGGATGCACTATTCAGCGGCTCCTGACGGCAGCCCAAAAGGGATCCCCAGCGATTCCTGCGCGGGCCGAACCGACGCCGATCTGGATCAACTGTTCCGTTCAGGCTTGGCCGCGTTCTCGCGCTGGAAGGTTCCCCGCCCGGTGGCGGTCCGGACTGGCAATTTCCAAGTCGATATCAATTTTTACCAAGCGGCCGCGCGAGCGGGCGTCCTGTTGAGCTCGAGTGTTGCAGTCGCAGTGGAGCGCCCTCTGGACCACCGGCTCTGGCTTGCGGGCGGTTGCCACCGCTTCGGTTCGGTGACAGAACTCCCGGTCGTCTCCTACAGCTATGCCGTCGGTCGTAATGCGCGTCTCCGGCTCCTGAGCATCACGGCCTGCTCCGTCGCCGAAATCGTCTCGGTGCTGCGGCAGGCGCGCCAACGCGCGATTTCTCCGGTAATTATTCTGACTCATCCGCAAGAATTCATCAAACATACTGACTTCCGCTATACAAAATTGCGCCCAAACCGCGTCAATCAAGACCGATTCAGGGGTTTGCTGAAATTTCTCAAAAGAAACAAACAAGATTTCGTCGTTAGACCAATCGTCGATATCAAGGAGACTGACCCGAGAAACACTCAGTACCGCGATCCGTCGATCACTGTATCCTCCTTCAAGGCGATCGCTCGCATGGTCGAGAATGGGATCAACGATCGGATTTGGTGGTATTAGCGGTGGCCGAGCAGGTTTGGGAGCGCGCCGACGTCCCGCTGAAATTTCAACTCGGTGATATCATCTTTGGCAGTGCGGCTCTCTCGCTTTTCCGACGTAGCGCCCGGCTGGATGAGAAACCGCTCGATGTTGGCGATACGCCGGAGCCGCCGCCGCGCCTCGATGGAGCCGATGGCTATGTCATCTGGTCGCAGCCGATCGCCAGAAATTTGCCGGTGTTGAGCGCGCGGCGCGATTCGGTCCTCTATACGCCGCGCCAGTATCGACGTTTCTCGGCTGACCTATCCGGCAACTTTGAACAATACATGTCGGCATTTTCAGGGAAAACACGCTCAAGCTTGAGACGAAAACTACGCAAATTTATCGAGGCATCTGGTGGTATCATCGATTGTAAGGAGTATCGGAAGCCGGAGGAGATTTCAGAATTCTTCCCGCTGGCCAGAAAACTGTCAGCGAAGACCTATCAGGACCGTTTATTGCGGTGTGGTTTGCCGACCGACGAAGCGTTCATCAAGACAGCAATGGCGTTGTCACAAGAGGACAGGTTGCGAGCCTATCTGCTTTTTCTGAAAGGCGAGCCGATCAGTTATCTTTACTGTCCAGTCAACCAAGGTACCGTCGTCTATGATCATCTGGGCTATGATCCCGCCCACGCTTCGCTGTCTCCGGGGACCGTCCTGCAGATCCTAGCGCTGCAAGCGCTGTTTGCCGAGCGGCGCCATCTGATGTTTGACTTCACTGAAGGTGAAGGCCAACATAAGGAAGTATTTGCTACAGCGAGTCTTCTTTGCGCCGACGTGTTCATTATCAAGCGGAAACTCTTGCCGCTATCCGTCGTGATGCTTCATCGCACCATCGATCAAGCGTCCCGAGGCGCGGGAGCGGTGTTGGATCGTTTGCGTCTCAAATCCCGTGTGCGCCAGTTGGTCAGGCGGATATAACGCCAGTGGCGCTGGACACGAACGCGCATGTGAACCCCGGGCCACGTCGCGATCAGCAAGGTCTCGCGCGCCGCGAATCAGCCAGCCCTGCGCGGATGCCGCGGGGGGAGCGGCGCAGGCAAAAACGGATCGGTGGAGATACTCCGAACGGCCGAACCTCGATCACCCGCGCAACTTGTGTCCAGCCGGCCTTTTCGAAAGCCCGGTACGACGCGCTGTGGTTATGCCATATCGAGCAAAACAGCCGCTCGTACTTTTCCCGAAACATTTCGCCCGAGGCATATTGGATCAGAAGAGGGGCTAATCCCTGTCCGCGGTAACGTGGCGCCGTCAGCACCTCGATTAAAAACGACTCGTCTTTTCCGAGCACCCATAGCCCCGGGTCGGTGAAGCGGTGGCACCCCCAAAACCAGCAAGCAGCCGCGAGGCGGCCCTCAAGGAACAGCCCGTATCCGTGCGCATCATCGCCGCCATACCAAAACTGCTCTCGCAGCTCGGGGTCGACATCCGCTGCTGACGCCGGCGGATCTTCCAAGAGTCGACAGTCTATCCCCGGCGGCATCACCTGTTCGACTGCCACGGCAGTCATTCGATAGATCCGGTTGAGCCGATAGCGCCCCAGTATCAGGGTCGCTGCCCGCTTGAGGGCTTGCCTCAGCAGCTTTCGGCCGTTGCGATCAAGCGCCGCGATCATCAATTACTGTCTCGACGACCATGCATTCGGCGCCTCCATAAGTCGGTCGGATGCATTGAGCGAGTCTTGTACAATATCAAGCATCATATCGTGACGGAGAGCAAAATTCGGCCCGTCGATCGCATCGCCGACTTTGTTTCACCCCGGCTCGGGCACAATCGGGAGCGGCCGCTCCGGAAGCCCCCTGGCGGCTCGATTGCTGGCGCAAAGCCATGCACAGGCGTGGCGAACTCCGCCGCTCAAGATCGCGCTGCCGGCTCGGCCCTGGCCGAGGCGCTCGGGATCAGCGACCAGGAATAAACCGCGACATTGCTCGACCGCGGCGCCTATCTCCGGACGGCGTCCAATCCTCCCCCGCCGCAGAATGGGGAGGGAGGATCGGCAGCGGCCTGCGTTCTCAACGCGCCTTCGGCTCTCAGCCCGCTTTGGCGAGATTTTGGGCAGCGAAGTCCCAGTTGACCAGGTGATCGAGAAAGGCCTGGATAAAATCCGGCCGCCGGTTCTGATAATCGAGATAGTAGGCGTGTTCCCAGACGTCGCAGGTCAGCAGTGCGGTCTGCCCTTCGGCCAATGGGTTGAGCGCGTTCGCGGTGGCGACGATCTTGAGTTGGCCGCGCTCGGCGACGAGCCAGCCCCAACCGCTGCCAAACTGGCCGGCGGCCGCGGCCTTGAACGCGTCCTTGAATTTGTCGAGACCGCCGCAATCGCGGGTGATTGCCGCAGCGAGGTCGCCGCTCGGGGCACCGCCGCCATGCGGCTTCATCGAATGCCAGAAGAACGTATGATTCCACACCTGCGCGGCGTTGTTGAAGACCCCGGTCTTCGAGCTGTCCCGATGCGTCGCCCTAACGATCTCCTCAAGCGACTGGCTCTCCATCGGCGAGCCCTTGACGAGATTGTTGAGGTTCGTGACATAGGCCTGATGGTGCCGGCCGTGGTGGAAATCCATCGTCCGTTCGGAGATGTGCGGCTCGAGCGCATTCTTCGCGTACGGCAGAGGCGGCAATTCAAAAGCCATGACGACCATCCCAGATTTGTGTGAACGGAGTGGGTAAAAAAACGCCGGTGTCGGACCAACGTTCCGGCGGACCGTTCCCGATCGCGGCGTTGCTGCGGCGCCACGACCGCGACCGGTACCAGACGGTGCTGTTTGCCCCAGCCGCGCGCCGCGCAGCGCTGTTCGCGCTTTACGCCTTCAACTATGAGATTGCAAGAGTGCGCGAGATGGTCACCCAGCCCACGCTCGGCCGGATCCGTCTCGAATGGTGGTGCGAAAACGTCGCCGCCGCCTATCAGGGCGGGCCGGTGCGGCGCCATCCAGTCGCCGAGGCGCTGGCGGCGGCAATCCGCGAGCGGTCGCTGACCCGGGCATATTTCGACCGGCTGCTGGATGCGCGCGAGGCGGATTTCGCAGAGGATCCGCCGGCCACCCTCGACGCTCTCGAAAATTATGCCGAGGGGACCACGGCGCCGCTGGTGCTGCTGGCGCTCGAAATCCTCGGCGTGACCGAGCCCGGCGCGGCTGCGGCCGGTCGCGAAGTCGCGATCGCTTTTGCGCTCGCCGGTCTGCTGCGGGCGCTGCCGCTTCTGTCGGCGCGCGGCCGGCGGGTGATCCCGGCCAACCTCCCCCTGTGCGCCGGCCTGAACCCTGACGAGCAGTTGCGCAGCTCACCAGCGCTGTGCACGGCGGTCACGAAGATCGCCGCCGTCGCTGGCGGACATCTGCAACGGGCGCGCGGCCATCGCCGCTCGGTGCCGCCCGCGGCGCTCCCGGCGCTGTTGTGCGCGGTCATCGCGGAACAATCGCTGCGACGGCTGCAGCAGGTTGGATACGACCCGTTTGCCGCGGAAATTGCGCGACCCGACCCGCTGCAGATCTGGCGGCTCGCCGCCGCGGCTCTGCGCCGGCGGTTCTGAGCCCGGCTCAGCGGCCGTGAAAATCGGGTAGACGGCGATCGGCCATCGCCTTGATGCCCTCGACAAAATCTTCGGTGCGGCGCAGCCAGTCCTGCTCGACGAGCTCGCGTTCGGTCGCGGCCTCGATCGCATCAATGAGCCCGCGACGCAGCGTTTCGCGCGTCGCCATCACGGCGAGCGGTGCCGATTGGGCGATTTCGAGGGCAAGCTTTTGTGCGGCGCTGCGGATTTCGGGCTGCGGCACCAAGAGGTCGGCGAGGCCGATGCGCACCGCTTCATCGCCGTGGATGCGCCGGCCGGTATAGAACAGCAAGGCCGCCTGCTGCGCGCCGACCAGCCGCGGCAGGGTCGCGGTCAGGCCGAAACCCGGGTGAAAGCCGAGGCGGTTGAAATTGGCGCTGAACCGCGCCTCCTCGCAGGTCACGCGAAAATCGGCAACAAGGGCGAGCCCGAGACCGCCACCGACCGCGGCACCCTGCACCGCCGCGATGATCGGCTTTCTGGTCTGGAACAGGCGGATCGCCTCCTTGTAGAGGTGCTTGCCGGCGCCGCTGCGGGTGCCCTCGGCGACAGTGCCGGTGTCCATGCGCTTCGAGAAATCGGCGCCAGCGCAGAACGACCGGCCTGCGGCGGCAAACACGATCGCGCGGCAATCGGGATCGGCGTCGAGCCGCTCGAACGCATCGCCAATCTCGCCGACGAGCGCGCTGTCGAAGAAATTATGCGGCGGCCGGCGCATCTCGACGGTCGCGACATGGCCGTCACGGCTGACGCCAATCTCGCGGTAGGAAACGCTGTCGGGCATTGGTGGCTCCCAAATCAGGTTTGCTCTCTGATCATGTGATCATCCTCTCAGCTATCGGCGGCGCGGCGCTTGACGATCAGCGCGTCGGCGACGGTGAGCCCTTGGCCTGCCGCGTGGACGATGACCGGGTTGAGGTCGATCTCGTCGATCAGGTCGGAGTGATCGGCGGCAAAGCGTGACAGCGCCACCATCAGCCGGGCGAGAGCGGGCTTGTCGGCGGGCGGGGCGCCGCGCACGCCATCGAGCAACGCCGTACCCCGCAACTCGCTGATCAGCGCCAGCGCCTCGTCCTCGCAGAGCGGCGCCGGTGCAAGCGCGACATCGCGCAGGATTTCGGCATGGATGCCGCCCAGGCCGACCATCAGCATCGGCCCGAAATCGGGGTCACGGCTGATCCCGAGGATAACCTCGATCCCGGGCGGGGCCATTTGCTGCACCAGCACGCCCTCGATCTGGGCGTCGGGCACCGCGCGGGCCGCGTTCCCCAGCACCCGGCGATAGGCTTCGCGCACCGCCGCCTCGCCACTGATCCGCAGGGCGACGGCACCGAATTCGGTCTTGTGCGTGATGTCGGGCGATTGCACCTTGAGTGCCACCGCGCCGCCGATGCGGGTGGCGGCAGCCACCGCTTCGTCCTCGCTCGCCGCGATCTCTTCGGCCGGGAGCGGCACCCCGTAGTCGGCGAGCACCGCCTTCGCGGCCGCTTCGCTCAGCACCGCGCCACCGTAGCCGGCGAGCGCATCGGCAGTGCGCCTGCGCAGGCCTGAGCCGGATTCTGGCGGGGGCAGAAGATCGCGGCGGCGTTGCTGGAAACGGGCGTAATCTACCAATGCGCGGATCGCCCGGGCGCAGCTCGGCATCGAGGTGTAGCAGGGGATGCCGGCCGCGGCAAACGCCTCCATCGCCGCCGGCGACGCGCTCGTATAGGCGCATAGGAGGATCGGCTTGTCGCGCGGCCCGGTCAGCGCTGCCAGCTTCTCGGCATGTCCGACCGCGGTCGCCTCATTGGCCAGCGAGCCGATCAACAGGATCGTGTCGATGCGCTCCGACTCTCGCAGAATCTCGATGATCCGCGCATAGCCGACCTCGTGGATCGCCTGGGCGGTGGCATCGACCGGGTTCTGCGCCGAGGCGTAAGACGGCAGCAATTCGAGGATGCGCTCTTGGACGTCGTCCTCGAGCGCCGGCACTTCGAGCCCGTGCGCCACGAGGATGTCGGCCATCCACACCGCACTCCCGCCCGAGCCGGTAATGATCGCGACGCGGTTGCCGCGCGGCAGCGGGCAGAACGAAAACGCCGCGGCCACATCGAGCATGTGGTCGAGGTCTTCGCCGCGGATGATGCCGTGATGGCGGAAGATCGCGTCGTCGATCGCGCCGGCATGGGCCAATGACCCGGTGTGCGAGGCGGCGGCGCGGCGCCCGGCATCCGAGCGGCCGACCTTGGCGATGATCAGCGGCTTGCCGGCGGCGGCGGCCTTGGCTGCGACCAGGCGGAAGCGGGCGGGATCGCCAATGCCTTCGAGATAGACGAGAAAGATGTCCGCCCCGCCGTGCTCGATCATCCAGTCGACGTAGTCGTGCGCTTCGAGGATCGTCTGGTTGCCGGCGCTGACCTGATAGGTGAAGCGCAATTGCCGGTCGCGCCCGCGATTGAGAAAGGCAAAGGTCAGGGCACCGCTCTGGCAGCTGACCGCGATCGGCCTTCCATGCGGGGTCGCCGGGGAAAGGCTGCGGCGGGGATCGTGAAACACCGGGCTGAAGGTCGCGACGACGCGCTGCAAGGGGTTGACGAGCCCCTCGGAATTGGGTCCGCAGACGAGCATGTCGTGCTGCCCCGCGACACGGCGCAGTTCGACATCGCGCGCATGCGCGGCCTCGCCGCGCTCCTCGGCAAAGCCCGAGCTGATCACGACCGCGGCGTGGATGCCGCGCCGGCCGCATTCGTCGAGGGTCGCCGCCACCAGCGCTGCCGGCACCAGGATCACCGCGAGATCGGCCGCTTCGGGCAAATCGGCAACCGCAGCATAGGCGCGCAGCCCCAAGACCTCGCTCTGGCTGCGGGTCACCGGATAAATCCGGCCGGCGTAGCCATGGCCGATCAGCGCGTGGGTCAGCCGGCCGCGCAGGCTGTGCGTATCAGCGGATGCTCCGACCACGGCGATGCTGTCGGGCACAATTAAAGGACGAAGGTCTGGCATACGGACTACCGCAATCCAAGGCCGCGGGCGATGATGCCGCGCAAGACCTCGCGTGTGCCGCCCTGGATCGTCAGCTTGGGCGCGATCAGCGTCGTGTAGCGCAGCGCCTCCTCGAACCGGTCGTCATTGGCATCGGGCTGGGCGTCGCTCGGCGGCGGTGCCAACAGGCGCACCTTGTCGGGGAGAGCCTGCTCGAAATTGGTGCCGAGATCCTTGACCACCGCGGCCTCGACCGCCGGGGTCAGGCCCTTTTGCAGCATGCCGGCGACCGACAGCGACATGCGCCGCAACGTGGCGAGGTGGGCGACCTGTCGGCCGATGCCCTCGGCCATCCGCTCGCTCGGCTCTTCGCCCGCGACCCGGACCAGCTCGACCAGTGAGGCGAGGGTCTCGATCCAGCGGTCGGGGCCGCTCCTCTCATAGGCGAGCTCGTCGGTCGCCTGCTTCCACGCCATATCGACCTCGCCGATCAGATGCGAGTCGGGCAGGAACGCGTCGTCGAATACGACCTCGTTGAAATCATGGCCGCCGGCCAGGTTGATGATCGGCCGGGTGGTGATGCCCGGTGTCTTCATCTCGACCAGAAACTGGGTCAGCCCGTGCCGCCGGTTCTCTTTGGTCGGCGGCGAGGTGCGCAACAGCGCGATCATGTAATCGGCCTGATGCGCATTGCTGGTCCAGATCTTGCGGCCATTGACGAGCCACCCGCCATCGGTTTTGGTCGCACGGGTCGAGGCGGCGAACACGTCCGATCCGGAATTGGGCTCGGAGAGGCCGATGCAGAAGCACAATTCGCCGGCGGCGATCTTCGGCAGGATTCGTTGCCGGATCTCCTCCTGGCCATAGCGCAGGATCACCGGCCCCGATTGCCGGTCGGCGGTCGAATGCGCACGGGTCGGCGCATGCGCCGCCAGCAGCTCTTCGGTCACGACATAGCGCTCGAGCTGGGAGCGCTCGTGGCCGCCGTATTTCTTGGGCCAGGTCATGCCGATCCAGCCCTTGGCTCCGACCTTGCGGCTGAACTCGCGCGAAAAGCCACCCTTGCCGTCATGCGGCGAAATGGTGCCGGCCTCGGCCTCCTGGTGCAGAAAGGCGCGGACCTCGCGGCGCAATTTCTCGGCCTCGGGCGGCAATTCGGCCGGGTCGAAACGAAAGCTCATGGTCATCGGCTGGCTCTCTGGGCTGATCGGCGTTGCGGTGCTACCCGGCATTGCGGGGCTACGAGGCTTCGGTGATGAACGGCCAGAGCTGGTCGGCGCCGCGCTCGGCGACCATCCGGCCGAGCCGCGCTGCCCACACCGCCTCGTTGCCGAACTCCTCGCGCCATGCCCACAGCCGGCGCGTCGCATGGTGCAGCGTGTGCTCGTAGGTGAAACCCATCGCCCCATGCACCTGATGGGCGATCGCCGCACCACTGCCGGCGGCCTCGCCGGCACGCACCTTGGCGATCGCGATCTCGGCAATGCCAATCTGCGCCCCGGCGCAGGCCTCAGCGGCGAGATCGGCGGCGGCGCCGGCGGCGGCGACCTCGCCGGCGAGTGCCGCGAGATTGTGCTGGACCGCCTGAAACTTGGCGATCGGCCGGCCGAACTGCGAGCGGTCGAGCGCCCATTGCACCGACTGTTCGAGAATTTTTTCGAGCGCGCCAGCCATCTGCTGCAGGCGCACCGCGGCGCCAAAACGCTGCAGCGTGTCCTGGTCGAGGTCGGTTGGGCGGATTTTTTGCGGGACCGCCCCGTCGAACAAAACGGTGTCGCGCGGCTCGCCCGCAAGGCTCTCCTGGCGGTTGATGGCCAAGCCGGTGGCGGGGACCAGCGCCACGATCGGCTCATTCCCACGATGGGCGAGGACCGCAAGATGGCCGGCGTTGCGCGCGAACGGGATATGGCGCGCCCGACCGGCGAGCCTGCCGTCGCCGTCGAGCACGATGGCGCCGTCGGCGTGCACCGGGGCGAGCGTCAGCGGACCCTCGGGGGCGGCGATGCCGGCGCAGGCCAGCAGCCAGCCGGCCATCAGCGTCTCGGCGAGCGGCACCGGGACCGCGAAGCGGCCGGCCGCGCGCAGCACCGCAAACCCGTCGGCCATCGTGGCACCAGGGCCACCCAGCGACTCCGGGACCCAGGCGAGCGGCAGCCCCGACTCTTCGAGCGCCGCCCACAGCGCCTTCGGCCAGACCCCCTTTTCGGCGTCGTTGATCGTGGCCGGCTCGCACAGATCACGAAAGATCCGGGTCGCGGTATCGACAATGATGTTGTCGGTGCTGTCGCTCATCTCGTATGGCCCGCAGCTCTACCGCAGGCGATCGTAAAGCAGGCACACGGCAACGGGAAGCGGGGCGCGTCGTGCGCATGATCGACATGCGGACACGACATCCGCTAATTTTGACCCGACTTCGTCGGGGCAGCGTGGCGCGCTCGCGGCATGCGCCCTTTCTCCGAAAGGACGAACCCAGCCGATGTTTATCGCGATGAACCGCTTCAAGGTCGCGCCCGGATCAGAGGCGGCATTCGAACGGGTGTGGACGACGCGCGACACCCATCTCGACGCCGTGCCTGGGTTTATCGCCTTCCACCTGCTGCGCGGCCCCGAACGGGACGATCACGTGCTCTATTCGTCGCACACGCTCTGGGCAAGCCGCGCCGATTTCGAAGCCTGGACCCGCTCCGAGGCGTTCCGTCTCGCCCACCGCGACGCCGGCTCCAACCGGCCGCTCTATCTCGGCCACCCCGAATTCGAAGGCTTCGAGGTGATCCAGACCGTGGAGGGCCCTCTCCGCCAGCGCAGTCCGCTGGCTTAGAAGCGCCTGGTGATTTCGTCAGCTTTTTTCACGTCCTGGCCTCATTGATTGTTTTAGCGACCTCCGCAGCTGTGGAACAGTGGCAGATGGCATTCGCAAACGCGGCCAGGACGGGGTTCTTAAAGACGACAGGCGTTTGTGTTTCAGGGAACTGCATAAAAAGAGCAGCTGCCGTTCTCCCCGCCCATATAGACGTTCTTTTCATTATAGAGAATTGATCCGAAGAACGAAAGACGGCCGGGATAGGCTTTTACAATCACGCCTGACCGCGCTACGGAAATCATGCATTTGTTCTTGTCTTCAAGTTCGAACGTTGCACCGCAGCCCAGTCGCTCGCTATAATACAAAAGCTTGGTCGTCATCTTCAAAGTCCACTGCGCCTTTAGACGAAAGCCTTGATCATCAAGAATGCGACTGCGGCGAGGTTGACGCCGATCATCCATTTGATAATCGAGAGATCATTCCTGATTTTGCGAATGACCCTTGAGGCGCCGCGGGTTGTTTCATCTGAGGATGCACCTCAGGATCTAGAACCACAGCAATGACTCAGGCAACGACCTGCGCCTCACGCAATGCGTCGAGAGCAGCGCGGTCGTAGCCGAGGATTTGCGACAGCACCTCGTCGGTGTGCTGGCCGGGGGTCGGCACCGGGCCGATGCGGCCGGGGGTTTTCGACATTTTGATCGTCGCCCCGGGCAGATACATCTCGCCGGCGACCGGGTCGTCCATCTTGACCAGCATCTCGCGCTCCCAGAGATGCGGATCCTCGGCCACCTGCGGGATGGTCTTGACCGGCGCCACTGGGATATCGGCGGCGAGCAGCGCCTGGCAAATCTCGTCGACGGTGTGCGCGGCGCACCATGCCGCGACCGCCTGGCGGCGCGGGTCGTTTGGGCCGGAGCGGCTCGAAAAGCGGCCGACATCGGCCCCAGCGGCCGCGTCGCCGGTGGCGATCTGCATCAGCCGCGAGCCCATCTCGCGCCCCGAGGCCGAGATCACGACATGCCCGTCCTTGGCTGCGTAAGGCGGGCGGCCGCCTTCGCCACCCTCCTCGCCGGTCGCGAGATAATAGGAGGTCGGGATCTCGACCATGGTCAGCGCCGAATCCAATAGGCAGACATCGACCACCTGGCCTTCGCCCGTACGGTCGCGGTGATGCAACGCCGCCAGCATGCCGATTGTCGCATGCAGCGCGGTGTAGCGGTCGACGATCGACGAAGCGGCACCGAGCGGGCGGCCAACCGGCATCCCGGTCAGGTGCATCAGCCCGCTCATCGCCTGACCCAGCGGGTCGAACGCCGGGCGGTCGCGATAGGGCCCGTACTGGCCAAAGCCCGACACCGAGCCCAGAATGATGTCCGGCTTCAATTCGCGCAGCCGGTCATAGCCGAAGCCCATCTTGTCCATCACGCCCGGCCGGAAATTCTGCAAGACGATATCGGCGGTCTTGACCAGTGCCGCAAAGATCTCCTTGCCGCGCGGTGTGCGCAAATCGAGACACAGGCTCTTCTTGCCGCGGTTGTAGACCGAGAAATAAACGCTCTGGCCGCGCACCAGCGGCGGCGATTGCCGGGTTTCCTCGCCACCCAGCTTCTCGATCTTGATGACCTCGGCGCCGAGATCAGAGAGAATCATGCCACCGCGTGGACCGGCCTGATAGCGCGCCAGCTCCAGCACGCGGATACCGTCGAGCGCCCCGCCCATCACCGCCTCCATGCCGCTGCGACAAGCCTTCCGGTGTCATGGTTGAGCTAACACCCGGCTGCGCATAGTGTCAAACGACTGGACCCGCGCCGGAGGCGAGCAAGATGGCTAATCAAAACATTCTGAGCGAGTGCGGCGACGGCGTCGCGCTCATCACGCTGAACCGGCCGGATAAGCTCAACGCGCTGAGCTTCGATCTTGTCCGCGAGCTCGACGTGGCGTTGACCGAATTCGAGAAGGATGAAGCGGTCAAGGCGGTGATCCTGACCGGCGCCGGCGAGCGGGCCTTTTCCGCCGGTGCCGACATCCACGAGCTGGCTGGGCTCACCAGCGAGGAGCTGGCCCAGCGCCAGGCATTCCGCAGCGAGGCGACCTGGCACGTCGCGACCTTTTCAAAGCCGCTGATCGGCGCGATCAACGGCCTTGCCTATGGCGGTGCCGCGCTGCTCAGCTCGACCCTCGATCTGCGCATCGGCTGTGAGCGCACCCAGTTCCGCTTTCTGGCAGCGAGCTACGGCCGGGCCAATTCGACCTGGTCGCTGCCGTTGCTGATCGGCCTGCCGAAAGCCAAGGAGCTGCTCTATACCGGCCGCGTCGTCGGGGCCGAGGAGGCGGAGCGCATCGGGCTCTTAAACCAGATAGTGCCGGCGGCGGAGCTGATCGACACCGCGATCGAGCTGGCGCGGCAGATCGCCAAGAACGACGCACGCATGGTGCAGGGGATCAAGCGCCTGCTGCACGAGCAGATCGGGATGGGCTGGCGCGACCGCTATGGCAATGAAGAAGATGCCCGCGCCGGCTGGCTCGCCGCCGGCCATCCGCGCGACGGCTTCCGCGAGTTCCTGAGCCGCAAGCCCGGTCCCGGCTGAACCGCGCGGGCAAGCTGAGCGCCCGTTCGAACCGTGCGGCTCGTCTAAACGGGTCCGCTATTCTTCATGCTTTGGAAAGTATTACGGATCATATTTCGCCAGAAAGCAAGGACTCAAGGAGAATGAGATTGACTTCTCTCCGGAAATGCCTGACTAAACTGGCATTTCATCGCGCAAATCGGGCGGCGAATGGTATTGGACCAGCGATCTTTTGGTGCTGATCGGGCCATGGCTCGATCCGATCGGCCAAGATGCTGAGACCGCATACGGCCGCGCTCGCCGAGCTCGTCGAGCCTGCTGCGCCGGGCGGGCGCCGTGACCCCGACCCTGTTTCCGGGCCGATCGAACTCACGGTGGTCGTCCCAACCTTCAACGAAAGCGGCAATATCGAACCGCTGATGACGCGTCTCGACCGGACGCTGCGCGGGATCGCGTGGGAAGTCGTTTTTGTCGACGATGACTCGCCGGACGGGACCGCCGCCAGGATTCGGGCGCTGGCCCAGACCGATCGGCGGGTACGCTGCCTGCGCCGGATCGGGCGCCGCGGACTTTCGACTGCAGTCATCGAGGGCATGCTTGCCAGCAGCGCACCCTATCTCGCGGTTATCGACGCCGATTTGCAGCATGACGAGCGGCTGCTGCCGCAGATGCTGGCGGTGATCAAGGCCGAGGGTCTCGATGTCGTGGTCGGCAGCCGGCACGCCGCGGGCGGCGGCGTTGGTGACTGGGATCGCCGGCGGGTCGCGATCAGCGGGTTGGCCGCGCGGCTCGCCCGGCTGGTCGTCGCCGCCGATCTTGCCGATCCGATGAGCGGCTTCTTCATGTTGTCGCGGTCGGCTTTTGAGGGCGCGGTCAAGAGGCTCTCCGGCCAGGGGTTCAAAATCCTGCTCGATCTGTTTGCTTCGACCCCGGTCGCCTATCGGTTCAAGGAAATCCCCTACGTGTTTGGCCAGCGCCAGCACGGCGAAAGCAAGCTCGATACCCTCGCCGTCTGGGAATATCTGCTGCTGCTCGCCGATAAAATGCTCGGGGGCTACATCCCGATCCGTTTTGTTTCGTTTGCGACGATCGGCGCGTCGGGCGTCGCGGTTCATTTTCTCGCACTCTATTTGGGGCTGAAAGCGATCCCGTTCCCAGCCGCCCAGGCCGTGGCCACGTTTCTGGCGATGACCAGCAATTTTGTGCTCAACAACATGCTGACCTATCGCGACCGCCGTCTGACTGGCGCGCGGTTCGCGACCGGGCTTTTGTCATTCTATGCCGTGTGCGGTCTTGGTGCGGTGGCCAATGTCGGGATCGCCTCGATGGCGTTTGCCCATCATTACACCTGGTGGGTGTCCGGGCTCTCCGGTGCCGCGGTCGGCGTGGTGTGGAACTACGCGGTCTCATCGGTTCTGACCTGGCGGCGCCGATGACTTTCGACGTCAGCCGACACGGCTGAAGGCCCTCCCGCCCGCCTGCTCTTGCCCGCCTGCTCTTGACTGGTATCGCAGCGGTCGGGTCGAAATTGCTTGCTCCGGCGTACCGGCGATCTATCTTCGCGAATATGGCGTTGCGGTTTGGCAAAGGTGACCCGTCGATGGATACGAGCGAGCAATCGATCCTTGCCGATACGATCGCTGCAATCAGCGCGATCCTCGGCTCCGAACTCGATCGGATCACGGTCGAGCGTGCCGTGGTCGGTCTGTTCTTTACCGGGGTCAAGCTCGAAAACGGCGTTGCCGGCGCCTGCGCGACACCGATCAAGTCGATCCCCGAAGCGGTGTGCTGCCCGAGCTCGGCGATGGCTATGCCATTTCCCGGCAAGCTTTCCGGTCGGCGCGCCGTCGATCTCGCCCGCGAAGCGCTCGCCGAGCAGGGGATCCGCCGCGCTCTCGGCATCGCCGCGGTCAACGCGCTCGCTGATTATTGCTGGCAGCGCCGGCCCGATCCCGAGATTGCGCTGCGCGAAGGTGTCGACGCGTTTGACGCCACCGAGATCCGGCGCGGCGACACGACTGTCGTGGTTGGCGCTTTTGTCCCGTTCCTGAAGGAGTTGAAGCGCCGCGGCCAGCCCTTTCTGGTGCTGGAGCAGGACCCGGCGACATTGAAGCCCGACGAATTGCCGTTCTTCCGCCCCGCTGAAATGGCCGCCGAAATCTTGCCATTGGCCGATGTCGCGCTGATCACCGGGTCGACCCTCGTCAATCGGACCCTCGAAGAGCTGCTGCGATTGGCCAGGCCGGACGCGCGGGTCACCGTCGTCGGACCCACCGTCGGCATGCTGCCCGACGCGTTTGTTTCCCGTGGCGCCGATGTTCTGGGCTGTGTGCGAATTGTCGAGCCCGACAACTTTCTCGACCTGTTGGCCGAGGGCGGCTCGGGCTACCATTTCTTCGGTCGCTCGGCGCAGAAGGTCGTGCTGTCGCGCCGGTCGGCCGGTGTGCTCGCCAAGGTCGCCTAAAGGTAGCGCTGCGGCCGCGCGACCCGCGGTCGGCGAAACACCCGGGCTAGCCGACGCTCAGCGCCAGCCGACGGGTTTTCGCTGCGGCTGGCTCCGGGGCAGGGTCGGCGAGAGCTGCCGACAGCGCCGCGATATCCGCGGCGCCGGCCATGCACGCGGCAGTCTCGACCGCGCGATAATGCTGCACGACGGTGTGGCCGAGCGTGGTCAGAGAGGCGCCGCCGCCATTCTGTCCGCCGGCCTGCGAGGCGACCACCGGCTGCTTGAAGCAGCGGTTGACGCTGTCCACCAGCAGCCATGCCCGGCGATAGGACATGCCCATCTGCCGCCCGGCGGCGGCGATCGAGCCCAGCCGGTCAATCAGCTCCAAAAGCTTGATTTTGCCCGGACCGATCGCTCGATCCTGGTCGAAGTCGATGCGCAAGGTCAGCCTCGGCATGGGATCGCCTCCGTCTCGGCCGCCGCCGGCGACGCCTCGCGCGCTGCCGCCCCATCCGGCCCGCCGCCACGGTCTAGGTCCAAACCGGGGCCAAGATCAAGCGCCGCCCCACCGGGCGGATCGTGTTTCTTCTGCTGCCGATGCAAAATGGCAGGCGTCGATGCAAAATGGCAGAATCCCGGCCCGGTCTCATCCAATCGATCGGCCCCGAGGCCGCCTCTTCACCGCCGGACGCTTTGCATCATGGTGACGCGCCGGGCTGCGCTCGCGGTGCCAACAGGGCGATGTAATCCCAGGCGATGGTGGCCGCCGCCAGCGCCGTGATCTCGGCATGGTCATAGGGCGGCGATACCTCGACTATGTCCATCCCGGCAAAACGCAGCCCCGCCAACCGGCGCAGGATCGCCCGTGCCTGCCAGGTCGCGAGCCCGCCGATTTCCGGCGTCCCGGTGCCTGGTGCGAAAGCCGGGTCGAGCGCATCGATGTCGAAAGTCAGATAGGCTGTCGCGTCGCCGATCACGTCACGGATCCGCCCGGCAACCGCCGCGGGGCTGCTCTCGTGAACCTCCTCGGCGGGGATGATCGTGACCCCCTGGCCGACCGTCCAATCGTGCACCTCGGCCTCGATCGGTGAGCGGATGCCGATCTGCACGGTCCGGCGCGGGTCGATCAGCCCTTCATCGATCGCGTGGTAGAACGGCGAGCCGTGCCCCCAGGCAAGACCAAAGCTCTGCGGCCAGGTATCGACATGGGCGTCGAAATGAACCAGCGCCAGCGGACCGCGCCGCCGCGCCAATGCCCGCAGCAGGCCAATCGTGATCGTGTGATCGCCACCCAGCGCCACCAGATGCTTGATCGACGCCGCCTGAGCCTCGATTTTTTCGAGGCTGCCCAGGATATCGCCATGGGCGATCTGGAAATCGCCAATATCGGCGAGATCGCCGGCCGCCGGGTCGCGGAAGTTGACCGGGTGCTCGCCATCGCACAGCATCCGGCTCGCCTGCCGGATCGCGGCCGGGCCGAACCGTGCGCCCGGCCGGTTCGAAGTGCCGAGATCATAGGGAACCCCGGCGACACAAATCGCGGCACCCGGATCACTGCGGTCGAGACCTAGAAAACTTGGGCGCACGGCAAAAGTCGGAACTCGGATCATAGAACTGATATAGGGAAGGCCGGCCGTATATCAATATGTAGGAAATGTTACCATTAAGTTCCCAAGACTCGGATGCGAGCCGGACGCTATCAATGACAGCGGCCAAATCAGCGAAAGAACGCTGGCGGTGCCTGCAGAGTCGGGGCTGCCGCGTCCAGGATCGCGCGGCGATCGCCCGAGCGCGGCGGATAGATGCGCTCCCGGTTGATCATGATCTTGGTACGCTTGGCGGCCGCACCCGTGACTGCGACCCGGCGATCCCAGCCGGCGGTGCAGACCGCACCCCACGGCCCGAGATCGAGGATCGTCGTGTACCAATCGATTGCGAGCGGCAGCATCGGCAGACCCAGCAGGTCGCACACGACGTTGTGCCCGGCAAAGCGACCCATCGGGCGGCCGTGCTGGCACGACATGACGCAGGAATGGGTGCCGTCGATCGCGAACCAGGCAGCGTCGCCGGTCGCGAACTCGGCCGTCATGCCCTTGACCTTCAGCGAGCGCTCGACCGGGATGCGGCCAAAGCGGTCGCGTTCGACCGGAAACCCGGCGGTCAGCGGGTGCGCCTGCATCCCGGCGCACCAGACGATCGTCGCGGCGTCAATCCGCTCGCCACCGCCGAGTGTCGCGCCATCCGCATCGATCGCGGCGACCGACACACCGGGCCGGCGCTCGACACCAAGCGCCGAGAGCGCCTCGTCGATCACGGCACGGGCTTCCTCGCCCATGTCGGAGCCGATCCACGGTTGCCGGTCGGCGATGATCACCCGCGGCTTGCCGGGCCCGCCATCGAGTGCCGCGCGCAGTTTGCCGGGCATCTCGGTCGCGGCCTCGATCCCGGTCAGCCCGCCGCCGATGATGAGCGCGGTCCGCTGCCCGGGCGACGGCGCGTGGCTCCCCAGCGCCGCGATATGCGCGTTGAGGCGGCTGCCGGCGGCGTAGGTGTCGATGTCGAAGGCGTGTTCGGCGAGACCGGGGATCGGCGGGCGCACGAGCCGGCTGCCGAGCGCGAAGACGAGCCGGTCATAGGGCACGGGCGGCACGCCGCCCCTGCAATGCACCCGGCGCTCGGCAAAGTCGATATCGCCGACTTCGGCCTTGATCCGCTCGACTCCGATCGGCCCGAGCACCGCGTCGAGCGCCACCCGCGTGTCGGCGAGCTCGGCCTCGTAGTTGCGCACACGGATCGAATGCCAGGCGCTGCGATCAACCACCGTGATCGCGACCCGGTCGGGAGCGATGCCGAGCTCATCGAGTTTCCGGGCAGCACCGATCGCCGCCCATAATCCGGCGAAACCGGCGCCGAGAACAACGATCCGCTGCATGCTGCCGCTCCCACGCGTCGTGTGTCAGACCCGTTCGAGCACGGCGGCGATGCCCTGGCCGACACCGACGCACATCGTCACCAGCGCATAGCGGCCCCGGGTGCGCTGCAATTGGCGCGCCGCGGTCAGGGCGATACGCGGTCCAGACGCGCCGAGCGGGTGACCGACCGCAATCGCCCCGCCATTCTGGTTGACCCGGCTGTCGTCGAACGGCAGGTCGAGGCCGCGCAGGCAGGCCAGCACCTGGGCGGCGAACGCTTCGTTGATCTCGATCACATCGATATCGGCGAGGCGGAGCCCGGCCCGCGCCAGCGCCTTTTTCGAGGCTTCGACCGGACCGATCCCCATGACCCGCGGCGGCACCCCGGCGACGCCGCTCGAGACAATGCGGGCGAGCGGCTCGGCCCCGGCCGCCTCACCGGCCTGGCGGCTGGCGACGAGCATCGCCACCGCACCGTCGTTAATGCCGGAGGCGTTGCCGGCGGTCGTCACCCCGCCTTCCTGCAATGGACGCAACCGGGCGAGCGCGGCGAGATCGGTCTGCGGGCGCGGATGCTCGTCCTCGGCAACGGTGACCGGGCCGGACCGTCCGGCCGGCACCTCGACGGGAAGAATTTCGCCGGCAAAAAATCCGTCGGCCTTGCCGGCCGCGTATTTCTTCTGCGAGGCTGCGGCAAAGAGATCGCAGGCCTCGCGCGTGATCTGATAATCGCGCGCCAGATTATCCGAGGTCTGGGGCATCGTGTCGGCGCCGAATTGCCGTTCGAGCCTCGGGTTGGCAAAACGCGCGCCGATCGTCGAATCATAGACCCGGCCGTCGCGGCTGAACGGACCCTCGGCCTTGTTCATGACAAACGGCGCCCGGCTCATGCTCTCGACCCCGCCGGCGACGAAGGTGTCGCCCTCGCCGCAGGTGATCGCCTGCGCCGCCATGACGATGGCGTTGAGGCCGCTGCCGCAATTGCGCTGCAGCACCGAGCCGGCGACCTCGATCGGCAGACCGGCGAGAAGCCCGGCATGGCGCCCGACGCAGCGGCTGTCTTCGCCGGCCTGGTTGGCGCAGCCGACCACCACATCCTCGATTTTCGCCGGGTCGAACGGGCTCTGCTCGACGACCGCGGAGATCACCGCGGCCAGCATGTCGTCGGGGCGCATCCGGGCGAGCGCGCCGGCATGGCGCCCGAACGGGGTGCGCAGACCGTTGTAGAGATAGGCGTCGAGCATGGATCGGTTCCTCCTCGCCCCATCTCCACGCGCCGGCCGCCGGCTGTCAAGCCCCCGCGATCGGCGGCGGTGACCCAGCTTGAATTTCGGCTCGCGGCCCAAAACGGTCATCCATGCCGCAACAGACGGCGCTCTCGGATGATGGTGACACGGGTGGCGAGGATCGCGGCGAGGCGGCGGGTGGCGGTCAGGTGGTCTCGCCGGCCGCCAGGCGCAGGCCCGACAGGTAGAGCTCGCGGTGCTCGGGGTCGCGGAAGGGCACATTCGCCGGCATCACGACGGGGGTAATTGCCCGCAGCCGCGCGACGATCTCTCGGGCGTCGCCGAGCCGCCCCATTTGGGCGTAGCAGGCGGCGAGGAGCGATACGGCTGCGACCAGCCCGGATCCTCCTGGATCGCGAAGAGCAGTTTCGGCACGGCCCGATCGAAGCGCCGGCTGAGGAAATGCGCGAAGCCTATGTGAAGGAGCGACGCGCCGACTCGGGCGCGGGGACTGAGCCGCAGCGCGGCTTCGAGGTGCTCGATTGCGATGTCGGGTTGGCCGGCCCACAGCCTGAGAAGACCGCTGATGTACCAGCCGTACGCGAAGTTCGGGTTGAGCGCCAAGGCACGATCGGCTAACGCCATCATGGCACCGATGTCCTCGCCGAACCAGGCCAGGGCGCGGGCGGCATTTGCCAAAACACCCGGGTCGGCGCCGGCCACTTGCAGGGCCCGCCTCGCGAACTCGATGGCCTTCAGACGGTCCGCCTCCCGATCCTCGCTCCGATCCTGCTGAACCAGCCCAAGACAGCAGGACGCGGCCAAGGCGAGGGCCGGCCCGTAACGCGGATCGCGCGCGATCGCCTGCTCCAGCAGACGGAGCGCCTCAGGGGTTTCCCTTGCTGACGACAAGTAAATCGCATAGGCGCGCAGACAGAGGTCGTAAGCGGTGAGGTCGGCGGTAGGGCGGTCTCGGCGGCCTGTAATGTCGGCTCGATGACGCCGGCGACGCTCGAGGCCACCTTGTCCTGAAGCTCGAACACGTCTTCGATCAAACCGTCAAACCGGTCGGCCCACAGATGCGTGCCGCTCGTCGCGTCGATCAGCTGCCCGGTGATCCGCACCCGGTCGCCGCCCTTGCGCACCGAGCCTTCGAGCACATAGCGCACGCCCAATTCGCGCCCAACCCGCTTCACATCGACGGCTTGCCCCTTGTTAGGTAAAGCTCGAATTGCGGGCGACGACGAAGAGCCAGCGGATGCGGCTCAATGCGGTGATGATCTCCTCGACCATGCCGTCGACAAAATATTCCTGCTCCGGGTCGCCGCTCAAATTCTGAAACGGCAGCACCGCGATCGACGGCTTGTCGGGCAATGGGGCCGCGTCCGGCACCGCGGCCAAGCTCGCCGGGCGACGATCGCTCAGCTGGACGAAGTAGGAGCGAACCGGGCGGGAGATGTTCTTGACCTGCTGCGCGCCCCGATCGTCGAACGCGAAGTCGAGCTTGTCGCGCACCTGATCGCGCACGACCCGGCTGACGCAGATCCCGCCCGGCTCCGCCAGGGCTTCGAGCCGAGCGGCGACGTTGACGTCGCCGAGATTGATGCCGATGCGAAAGGCGATGCGCCGCTCGGTCGGTACATCGGCGTTGCGATCGACCATCTCGCGCTGAATCTCGACCGCTCAGCGCACCGCATCGACAACGCTGGCGAACTCGACCAGGGCGCCGTCGCCGGTGGTTTTGACGATGCGGCCGTGGTGCTCCTTGACCTTGGGGTCGATCAATTCGCGGCGCAGGGTCTTCAGCGCCGCGAGCGTGCCTTCCTCGTCCTCCCCCATCAGCCGCAAATAACCCACGACATCGGCCGCCAGGATCGCGGCCAACCGGCGCTCTACCCGCTCTTCGCTCATCTGCCGGCCGCTCCCAAAAAGCCGCAGCTCAGAGTATTCTTAACCGTGAGCCGACGCGAGCAACGGTTCGGGGAAGCGCTGCCGAGGAGCGCGCAGCGCGCGACCGAAGCGGCCTGATGCATCCCCGACCCACGGCGTCCGAAGGGATGGCGCCTTCTGCCCTTTGCAGAATTTCAATCTGAGGCACTACCCAATCGGCACCCCGCCCGAGCAAGTCCAACTTTTCGTCTAGCGATAATTTTCGATTATACTGTTGGCGAGTAGCGGACGAGTCGCGTCGCATGCAACACGATCATTCGGCACATCCCCACGCCGCGCACGCGCATCCGGCCGCCGACTATGGCCGGGCCTTCGCGATCGGGATCGCGCTGAACCTGGCCTTTGTCGGGGGCGAAGCGATCGCCGGGATCCTCGCTCACTCGCTGGCACTGTTTGCCGATGCCGGTCACAATCTCGGCGACGTGCTCGGACTGGGAATGTCGTGGGCAGCAGCCCTGTTGAGCCGGCGCCAGCCTTCCGGCCGGTTCACCTATGGCTGGCGATCGAGCTCGATCCTTGCGGCGCTCGGCAACGCCGTCATCCTCTTGGTCGTGACCGGCGGCATCGCCTGGGAGGCGGTGCTGCGTCTCGCCCGTCCG
>JBOHME010000051.1:0-28825 GCA_050729795.1 Allostellaceae bacterium
CGCTTGGCTTTGCCCAGCATGTCGAGCGTGACGTTTTCGAGCTTGATCCCAAGATCCTCGCTGATCACCTGACCGCCGCTCAGGATCGCGATGTCTTCGAGCATCGCCTTCCTGCGATCGCCAAAACCCGGCGCCTTGACCGCCGCCACCTTCAACCCGCCGCGCAGCTTGTTGACGACAAGGGTGGCGAGCGCCTCGCCCTCGACATCCTCGGCGACGATCAGCAGCGGCTTGCCCGACTGCACGACCGCTTCGAGCAGCGGCAGCATCGCCTGCAGACCCGACAATTTCTTCTCGTGCAGCAGGATGTAGGGCTCGTCGAGCTCGCCGATCATCTTCTCGGCATTGGTCACAAAATACGGGCTGATATAGCCGCGGTCGAACTGCATGCCCTCGACGACGTCGAGCTCGGTTTCGAGGCTCTTGGCCTCCTCGACCGTGATCACACCCTCATTGCCGACCTTTTGCATCGCCTGGGCGATCATCTCGCCGATCTCGCGCTCGCCATTGGCCGAGATCGTGCCGACCTGGGCGATCTCCTCGTTGGTCGAAATCTTTTTCGAGCGCTTCTTGATGTCCTCGATTACCGCTTCGACGGCCATGTCGACGCCGCGCTTCAGATCCATCGGGTTCATGCCGGCGGCCACCGCCTTCGCACCCTCGCGCACGATCGCCTGCGCCAGGATCGTCGCGGTGGTGGTGCCGTCGCCGGCCTGGTCGCTGGTCTTCGCCGCGACTTCCTTGACCATCTGGGCGCCCATGTTCTCAAACTTGTCGGAAAGCTCGATCTCCTTGGCGACAGTCACTCCATCCTTGGTAATCCGCGGCGCGCCAAACGATTTGTCGAGGACGACATTGCGGCCCTTCGGCCCCAGCGTCACCTTGACCGCGTTGGCGAGAATATCGACACCGCGCAGCATCCGTTCGCGCGCGTCGGCATGAAATTTGACGTCCTTGGCTGCCATCTTACCGTTCTCCTCAGGCGATCACGCCCATGATGTCGGCTTCTTTCATGATGATCAGCTCTTCGCCGTCGAGCTTGACCTCGGTGCCCGACCATTTGCCAAACAGCACCCGGTCGCCTGCCTTGACATCCATCGGCTGGATCTTGCCGTCCTCGCCGCGCGCCCCCGGGCCGGCCGCCACCACCTCACCTTCCATCGGCTTTTCCTTGGCGGTGTCCGGAATGATGATGCCGCCTTTGCTCTTCTCTTCCTCCTCGACGCGCCGGATCACGACACGGTCGTGCAGCGGACGAAATTTCATGAAACCCTCCTCGACCCCGATCTCGACAGAGCGACAGAAACTCCCGGCGCGCATTAGCACTCGCTGCCGAAGAGTGCTGCTTAGATAGCGGTGCCGTTTTACCTTGTCAAGCGATCGGCGCCCAGCGATCGGCGCCAAGCGATCGGCGCCAAGCGATCGGGGGCAAGCGATCGGGCCAGGCGACCGGGACCAAGCGATCGGGGGCAAACCGGCAGCGGCGGGGCAATGCCGGCAGTTTTGACAACAGCGCGTGCGCTGCGCACTCTTTGCGGGTTATAGTCGATCTCGCCGCCACTGGAGAACCGCTCCGATGCCGCGAACCGTAGACTGGGAAGTTCCGGGCGAAATCCAGCCCAAACCCGACGAATGCAGCTTCGATCTCGACCGCGCGCTCGGCGCTGTTCTGGGGCTGCGCGCGACAGTTCCGGAGGACGCCTTTACCGC
Source organism: Allostellaceae bacterium (assembly GCA_050729795.1). GTDB lineage: Bacteria > Pseudomonadota > Alphaproteobacteria > ATCC43930 > CGMCC-115725 > AP-15. The sequence continues at coordinate 1,711 of JBOHME010000051.1, forward strand.
GGGGACGCTCGGCACCGAGCGTGCCGGCAGCGGGGTGCTGATCCGCGGCGACGGTCTCGTTCTGACCATCGGCTATCTGGTCACCGAGGCCGAAACGATCTGGCTGACCTCGGCCAATGGCGGTGCGGTGCCGGGTCACGTCCTGGCCTACGACCAGGAGACCGGCTTTGGTCTCGTTCAGGCGCTCGGCCGCTTGAATGTGGAGCCGCTGGAGCTCGGCATCGGCATGCGGGTCGGCGCCGGCGATCGCGCGATCATGGCCGCCGAGGGTGGGCGCCGCCACGCCATAGCCGCCCGCGTGGTCGCGCGCCAGGAATTCGCCGGCTATTGGGAATACGTGCTCGACCACGCGATCTTCACCGCCCCGGCGCATCCGTTCTGGGGCGGGGCGGGGCTGATCGGCGCCGATGGCAGGTTGATCGGCATCGGCTCGCTGCACGTGCAACATTCGAGTGGCCGCGAGCTGCGCCGCGATGTCAACATGGTCGTGCCGATCGACCTGTTGCCGCCGATCCTCGACGACATGCTGGCCTATGGGCGGCCAAACCGTCCGGTGCGGCCATGGCTCGGCCTCTACGCCGCCGAGGTCGAGGATGCGATCGTCGTCGCCGGACTGGCCGAGCGCGGACCGGCGAGCGCTGCCGGGTTGCGGCCAGGCGACCGGATCCTCACCGTGCATGACGACTCGGTCGCCAGCCTTGCCGGGTTCTGGCGCAAGGTCTGGGCCGGCGGCCCGGCCGGCAGGGAAATCCGGTTGCAGGTCGTGCGCGATAGCGAAACCTTAACGGTTCGCGTGCTATCTGCCGACCGCACACGGTTTCTAAAGGCGCCGAAGCTGCACTGAGCGGCGTCGGCGGAGACGAGCCGCCCCTTTTAGCGTCGGGGTACAATTTGTCGCAGGGATTTCGACCGGGGATGTCTGCCGTCAGTTTTGCGTAAGATGGTCGTGTCCGCCGCCCCCGAACCTTCGCAGCCGTTGCGCTCTACGCATCTGCACCGCCTCGAAGCCGAAGCCATCGGCATCATGCGTGAGGTCGCCGCGGAGTTCCGCCACCCGGTGATGCTCTACTCGATCGGCAAGGATTCGAGCGTCATGCTGCATCTGGCACGCAAGGCGTTCTATCCCGGCCGATTGCCCTTTCCGCTCCTGCACATCGACACACGCTGGAAGTTTCGCGAGATGATTGCGTTTCGCGACGCCACCGCGCGCGATCTCGGCCTCGAGCTGATCGTCCACACCAACGCGGACGGGGTGCGGCGCGGCATCGACCCGATAGCTTCGGGATCGGCGCTGCACACCCAGGTGATGAAGACCGAGGCGTTGAAGGAGGCGCTCGACCGCCACGGTTTCGACGCCGCCCTCGGCGGGGCGCGGCGCGACGAGGAGAAGAGCCGGGCAAAGGAGCGCGTTTTTTCGGTGCGCGGCGCCAACCATAATTGGAACCCGAAAAACCAGCGCCCCGAATTGTGGCACCTCTACAACACGCGCCTCACCGGGCGTGAGACGATGCGGGTGTTTCCGCTGTCGAACTGGACCGAGCGCGACGTGTGGCACTACATCGCCGCGGAGCGGATTCCGGTGGTTCCGCTCTATTTCGCGGCGCTGCGGCCAGTGGTCGAACGGCGCGGCACGTGGATCATGGTCGACGACGATCGGTTGCCGCTCGACCCTGGTGAAACCCCGGTCGAGCGTTGTGTGCGGTTTCGCACGCTGGGTTGCTATCCGCTGACCGGGGCGATCGAATCGACGGCGCGAAACGTCGCCGAAATCCTCGCCGAGCTGCGCGATACGCGGCGGTCCGAACGACAGGGCCGGGTGATCGATGCCGACGAGGATGCCGCGATGGAACGCAAAAAGCGCGAAGGCTATTTCTGATGGCCGCTCCTTGCGCTGCGAGCGAACAGCCGCGGGAACGCGATCTGCTGCGCTTTTTGACCTGCGGCTCGGTCGATGATGGCAAATCGACGCTGATCGGTCGGCTGCTGCACGATTGCGCGCTGATCCTCGACGACCAGCTGGCAGCTCTCGAACGCGAGTCGCGCCGCTTTGGCACGACCGGAGAGACGATCGATTTTTCTCTGCTGCTCGACGGGCTCGAGGACGAGCGCCAGCAGCGCATCACGATCGATGTCGCCTACCGCTTCTTCGCCACACCGGCCCGCGCCTTCGTCGTCGCCGACACGCCCGGGCACGAGCAATACACCCGCAACATGGCGACCGGGGCCTCGAATTGCGAGCTCGCCGTGATCCTGGTCGATGCCTGCCACGGGATCCTGCCGCAAACCAAGCGGCATGCAGTGATCTGCGCGCTGCTCGGCATCAGGCGGCTGGTGCTGGCGGTCAACAAGATGGACCTCGTCGGGTTCGACGAGCATCGCTTCGGTGAAATCGCCGCCGGGTTTGCCGATTTTACCGCCGGGCTCGGCGATATCGCGCTGTGTGCGATCCCGCTCTCGGCGCTGTCCGGCGACAACATCACCCGGCGCTCGGCGCGCACGCCGTGGTATTGCGGACCGACACTGATCGAGCATCTCGAAACGGTCGAGCTCGACAGTGCCGCCGGCGATTGCTCGTTCCGCTTTCCGGTGCAGTGGGTCAATCGCCCGAATGCCGGGTTTCGCGGCTTTTCGGGCACGATCGCGGCGGGCTCGATCGCCCCCGGCGACCCGGTCGTCGTCGCCGGTACCGGCCGCCAGACCCGGGTCAAGGAAATTGTCACCTTCGACGGACCGCTGCTGCGCGCCGGGGCGGGTGATGCCGTGACCCTGACCGTCACCGATGAGATCGACATCTCCCGCGGCGACGTGCTGGCCGATCCGCGCGATCCGCCCGAATGTGTGGATCAGTTTGCCGCCCAGTTGATCTGGATGAGCGAGCAGCCGCTGGTGCCAGGCCGCTCCTATCTCTTAAAGATCGGCACCCGCACTGTGCCAGCGACAGTCACCGCGCTCAAGCACCGCGTCGATGTCGAGAGCATGGCTCATCTCGCCGAGAAGAGCCTCGGCGCCAACGAGATCGGGTTCTGCAACCTGTCCACCGCCGCACCGGTGGCGTTCGACCCCTATCGGGTCAGCCGCGACACCGGGGCCTTTATCCTGATCGACCGCTTCACCAACGAGACCGCCGGGGCCGGCATGATAAGCTTTGGTCTGCGCCGCGCCAGCAACATCCATTGGCAGGCGTTGAGTATCGGCCGGACCGAACGGGCGGCGCTAAAGGAGCAGGTTCCGGCGGTGCTGTGGCTGACCGGGTTGTCGGGCGCCGGAAAATCGACAATCGCCGACCTGGTTGAGACAAAGCTGCTCGCCCGCGGCCGGCACACGACCCTGCTCGACGGCGACAATGTCCGTCATGGGCTCAACCGCGATCTCGGCTTCACCGATGCCGATCGGGTCGAGAACATCCGTCGCGTCGGCGAGGTCGCCAAGCTGATGGCCGAGGCCGGGCTGATCGTGATCTGCTCGTTCATCTCGCCGTTTCGCGCCGAACGTGACATGGTGCGCGAGCTGACCGAGCCGACCCCGTTTCTCGAGATCTTTGTCGACACACCGCTCGACGAATGCATCCGGCGCGACCCCAAGGGGCTCTATGCCAAGGCCAAGGCCGGGGCGATCGAGCACTTCACCGGTCTCGACTCACCCTACGAGATCCCCGAGGCGCCCGAGCTCCACCTGACCACGGCCACCGCGACACCCGAGGATTCGGCCGAACAGATCATCGACGTGCTGCAGCGCCGCCGCATCATCTGACCGGCAGCGTCGCCGGCTGCAGCGTCTCCGGCTGCGGCCGGGTGGTGCTGCCCGATCCGCAGTCGCCGCTTTGCATTCCGCCCGAGGCGGCGGCAGAGCCTCGATCCGATGCGGACAACAATAGCTTGTCGAAATAGGCGACCGTGCGGGCGAGGCCGTCGTCGAGCGCGACCTGCGGCTGCCAGCCCAGCACAACCTTCGCTTCGCTGATGTCCGGGCAACGCTGCACCGGATCGTCGATCGGCAGCGGTTTGCGGGTGATCGTCGAGCGCGAGCCGGTCAGCGCGATGACCCGCCGGGCGAGCTCGGCGACCGAGGTTTCGACCGGGTTGCCGAGATTGATCGGCCCGGTGATCTCGTCGCCGGCAGCCATCAGCGCCAGAAACCCGTCCACCAGATCGTCGACATAGCAAAAGGCGCGGGTCTGGCTGCCGTCGCCATAAAGCGTGATCGGCTCATTGCGCAAGGCCTGCACTATGAAGTTCGACACCACCCGGCCATCATTCGGATGCATGCGCGGCCCGTAGGTGTTGAAGATGCGGGCGACGTGGATTTTGACCGCGTGCTGGCGGAAATAGTCGAAAAACAGGGTTTCGGCGCAGCGCTTGCCCTCATCGTAGCAGGCGCGCGGCCCGATCGGGTTGACATTTCCGCGATAGCTCTCCGGCTGCGGATGCAGCGTCGGGTCGCCATACACCTCCGAGGTCGATGCTTGAAAAATCCGCGCCTTCAAACGCTTGGCTAGGCCCAGCATGTTGATCGCGCCGATCACGCTGGTCTTGGTCGTCTGCACCGGATCGAACTGGTAGTGGATCGGCGAGGCCGGGCAGGCGAGGTTGTAGATCTCGTCCACCTCGACAAAGAGCGGATGGGTGATGTCGTGCCGCATCGCCTCGAAATGCGGATCGCCGAGCAGCCGGGCCACGTTGTCCTTGCGCCCGGTGAAGTAATTGTCGACGCACAGCACGTCGTCGCCCCGCGCGACCAGACGCTCGCACAGGTGGGAGCCGAGAAACCCGGCGCCGCCGGTGACGAGAACACGCTTGGCCACGACCTTGCTCATCGCAGGATCCTCTATCTCGCCGCAATGGCCGCTCAGGCGAACGCCCGCAGCCGGGGCCGCGGCAGGCGCGCCGCCCTGCCGATGCTGACATAACCGAGCCCGGCCGCAACCATCTCGTCCGGCTGGTAGATGTTGTGCAGATCGACCACCAGCGGAACCGCGAGCAGGCTCTTGACCCGCCCCAGATCGAGCGCGCGGAACGCGTTCCACTCGGTCAAGAGGATCAGCGCGTCGGCGCGGTCCATCGCCGCATAGGGATCGGCGCAGTACCCGAGATCGGGCAGGAGCTTTTTCGCCTCCGGCATCCCTTCCGGGTCAAAGGCACGGATCGTGGCGCCCGCCGCCGCGAGACGTGGCAGGATCGTCAGACTCGGGCTGTCGCGCATGTCGTCGGTATTTGGTTTGAAGGTCAGCCCGAGCACCGCGAGCGTCTGTCCAGTGACATTGCCACCGCAAGCGGCGATGATCTTGTCGGCCATACGTCCCTTGCGCCGATCATTGACCCGCAGCACCGTCTCGACGATCGCGAGCGGCGCCTCGGCCTCGTGCGCGGTGCGCACCAGCGCCTGGCAATCCTTGGGAAAGCACGAGCCGCCAAAGCCCGGGCCGGCATGCAGAAACTTGCTGCCGATGCGGCCGTCGAGCCCGATGCCGCGGGCCACGTCCTGAACATCGGCGCCAACTCGTTCGCACAAATCGGCAATCTCGTTGATGAAGGTGATCTTGGTCGCGAGAAACGCGTTGGCCGCGTATTTGATCAGTTCGGCGGTCTCGACGTCGGTGAACACGATCGGCGTCTCGAGCAGATAGAGCGGCCGATAGAGCGCGCGCATGACGGCACGCGCCGGCTCGCTGTCGGCGCCGATCACCACCCGGTCGGGCCGCATGAAATCCTCGATCGCCGAACCCTCGCGCAGAAATTCGGGGTTCGAGACGACGTCGAACCGGCCGTGCGGCCGCACCTGCTGCAGAATCCGGGAAACTTCTCGCCCGGTGCCGACCGGAACGGTCGATTTGGTGACCACCACCGCGTATCCGGTCAGCGCCCGCCCGATTGCCTCGGCAGCGGCGTGGACAAAGGACAGGTCGGCGTGGCCGTCGCCGCGCCGCGACGGCGTCCCGACCGCGATGAACACGGCCTCGGCACCGCTGACCGCGGCCGCCAGATCGGTCGTAAAGGAAAGCCGGCCGGCCGCCACGTTGCGCGCCACCAGCGGCCCGAGCCCCGGCTCGAAGATCGGGATCTGGCCCTCCTGCAGGAGGGCGATCTTGGCCTCGTCCTGATCGACACAGATCACCTCGACACCGAACTCGGAGAAGCACGCCCCCGAGACCAGCCCGACATACCCGGTACCGACGACTGCGATGCGCATGCTCTGAGGTCCTCACGCGAGTGCAGCCAGAAACGATGGATCGGGCGGCTTATTCCCGTCCGATTGCCCCGCGGCAAGTCGCCGCGTCGCGCCGGCGGGGCTGCGCGGAAGAGCCACCCCGCGCGCTGCGTTGTAGCACCAAGGCACGATAGCCGGCAGCGTGGAGCATGTCACAGGCAATACTGGTTACCGGCGGGGCCGGTTATGTCGGCGCGCATGCGTGCAAGGCGCTGGCGCGGGCCGGCTACCGGCCGGTCGTGTTCGACAACCTGTCGCGCGGCCATCGCGCAGCGGTGCGCTGGGGACCGCTCGTCGAGGGCGAGCTCGCCGACCGCGAGCGCCTCGCCGCCGCCCTGGCCGAGCACCGCGTAACAGCGGTCATGCATTTTGCCGCCTATGCCTATGTCGGCGAGTCGGTCGGCGACCCGGCGCTCTATTACCGCAACAATCTCGCCGGCACGCTGTCGCTGCTCGAGGCGATGCGCGAAGGCGGCGTCGGCGCGATCGTATTCTCCTCGACCTGTGCCACTTATGGCGACCCCGACACCGTGCCGATCCGCGAAACCGCGCCGCAACATCCGGTCAACCCCTATGGCGAGACCAAGCTCGCGATCGAGCGGGCGCTGCACTGGTACGGGGCGGCCTACGCGATCCGCGCGGTGGTGCTGCGCTATTTCAACGCCGCCGGGGCCGATCCCGAGGGCGAGATCGGCGAGTGCCACCAACCCGAGACCCATCTCGTGCCGCTCGTCGTGCAGGCGGCGCTGGGGCGGCGGCCCGCGGTCGAGATCTACGGCACCGATTATCCAACCCCCGACGGGACCGCAATCCGCGACTATGTCCATGTCCACGACCTGGCAATCGCGCATTTGCGGGCGCTGGAGCATCTGCGTGCCGGCGGCGGCAGCTTTGCAGCCAACCTCGGCAGCGGCATCGGCCATTCGGTTCGCCAGGTGATCGCCGCGGTCGAAACGGCGAGCGGCCGGACCGTGCCGGTGCGAAACGCAGCGCGGCGGCCGGGCGACCCGCCGGTGCTGATCGCCGACCCGACACGCGCCGCCGAGCGCCTCGGCTGGCGGGCGCAGCATTCCGATCTCCCGACCATCGTCGGCAGCACGCTTGCTTGGCAAAGACGAGTGGTGCGGTGACGATCCGGTGTCGGCCTGGCGAAAATTCTCGGCCTGGCGAAAATTCTCGGCCTGGCGACAATTCTCGGCCTGATGAAATCCGGGACCGGCAGGGCGACGAGGCTCCGGAATGAATCACGCGACGGTCCGTTGTGCCAACACGCCCCGACCGGGGGTCGACCGGCGCGGCGCCAATCCCCGGAGCCTCCTAGATGACCCTGGTTGAAGACGACCAGCTCGCGGTGTTGTCCGAGCCGCTCGGGCGACCAGCCGCGACCGCGTCGGCGCCGATCCGCGTCAGCGGCAAGTTCTTTGTCGCCGATGGCCGCAAGCATTTTGTCAAGGGTGTCACTTACGGGCCGTTCCCGACCGGCAGCCACGGCGCGCCATTTCCGGAGCACGCGGTCGTCGATGCCGATTTCATGCAGATGGCCGATGCCGGGATCAACACCGTGCGGGTGTTTACGGTGCCGCCGCTGTGGCTGCTGGACGAGGCGGACGCAGCCGGGCTCAAGGTTCTGGTGGGGCTCCCCTGGCCACAGCACATCACCTTTCTCGATAGCCGGCCGATCCAGCGGGAGATTCGTCGGGCGCTGGCCGACGGAGTGCGGGCCTGCGGTCGCCATCCGGCGGTGTTCGCCTATCTCGTCGGCAACGAGATCCCGCCCGACATGATCCGCTGGCACGGCGCCGAAGCGGTGCGCGAATTCCTGCGCTCTCTTGTTGGCCTGGTCAAAAGCGAGCACCCGGGTGCGCTTGTCAGCTACGCCAATTTTCCCTCCACCGAATATCTGACGGTCGATTTCACCGACTTTGTCTGCTTCAACGTGTATCTGCACGACAAAGCCGCCTTCCATCGCTATATCGCACGGCTGCACAACCTTGCCGTCGATCGGCCGCTGGTGCTGACCGAGTTCGGCGTCGATTCGATCCGCGAAGGCCCCGACGGACAGCGGCGCATCCTGTCATGGCAGATCGGTGCGGCGTTTGCCTGCGGGGTCGCCGGAACCTGCGTTTTTTCGTGGACCGACGAGTGGTTCACCGGCGGCCACCTCGTCGAGGACTGGGCGTTCGGTCTGGTTGATCGGGAGCGCCGGCCAAAACCATCGCTCGCCGAGGTCGAGACCGCCTATCGCGGCCCGCTGCCACCGGCGCTGCCTCGCCATCCGCGGGTTTCGGTCGTGGTTTGCGCCTACAATGCCGAGCGCACCATGGATGCCTGCCTCGCTTCGCTCGAAGTGATGAACTATCCCGATTACGAGGTCATCGTCGTCAATGACGGCTCGCACGACCGTACCCTCGAAATCACCGAGAGCTATCCATACTGCCGGATCATCAGCCAGCCGAACCGCGGCCTCAGCATCGCCCGCAATGTCGGCGCCGAAGCGGCGACCGGCGAGATTGTCGCCTATACCGACAGCGATTGCGTCGCCGACCCCGACTGGCTCCTCTATCTCGTGGCCCGGATGGAGGCGGGCGGGCTCACCGCCTGTGGCGGCCCCAACTTCGCGCCGCCCGAGGAGAGCCTCGTCCCGGCCGCGGTCGCGGTGGCGCCGGGCGGACCGACCCATGTGCTGCTGAGCGACGAGGTGGCCGAGCACATCGCCGGCTGCAACATGGCGTTTCGCCGCGAGACTCTGCTCGGCATCGGTGGGTTCGACCCGGTCTATCGTACGGCTGGCGACGATGTCGACATCTGCTGGCGCTTTCAGGATGCCGGCCATGTCATCGGCTTCAGCCCGGCGGCGATGGTCTGGCATTTCCGCCGCAACACGGTCAAGGCCTACTGCAACCAGCAGCGTGGCTACGGCAAGGCCGAAGCGCTAGTCTATTCCAAGCATCCGTTCCGTTTTAACTTGTTCGGTCAGGCCAAGTGGCTCGGCCGCATCTATGGAGATTTATCGACTTCGCTGTTGTTGTCGCGCCGGCCGGTGATCTATTCGGGTGTATTCGGACGCGGCCTGTTTCAGACCTTGTACGAGCCGCCATCCTCGCCGACCGCGTTTCTGCCGCTGAGCTTCGAGTGGAGCGCCGCATCCTTGGTGCTGGCGGCGGGCGCGCTCCTCGGCGGCGGCTGGTGGATGCTGCTCACGGTGCCACTCCTCGTCACCTGGGCGATGTGCATCAATGGCGCGGTGAAGGCGCCGATCGACGCCCGCTTCAGGGGCCCTAAGGCGCGCGCGCTGGTGGCGGTGCTGATCTATCTCGGACCGCTGCTGCGCGGCTGGGAGCGGATCCGGTGGCGACTTCGTGAGATGCGGGCGCAGCCGCACCCGTCTGCGGCTGCGGTCGAGCAACGGGCGCGAACCCGTTGGCGCGAGCGGGCGTTCGAGCTCTCCTATTGGAGCGAGACCGGTGCCGAGAAGGAGGTGCTGATCCTCGGGCTGCTGGAATTCCTGGTGCGGCAAAAATATTTTGTCGTCCCCGACACCGGGTGGAGCCGCTGGGATCTCGCGATCGCCCGCGGCTTGTGGGCGCGCGCGCTGGTCACGGTGTGCGCCGAGAACCACGGCGGCGCGAAGCGCCTGTTGCGGGTGCGCTGCGCGATGCGGGTGTCGCGGTTGGGCGCCTTTCTGTTGCGCAGCTATGCCGTGGCAATCGCATTTGCACTGATCCTCGGCTGGCCCCTGGCGGCAGCGGCGATCGGCGCCGCCGGGCTCGTCAATCTCGCGGTGATCGGTGGTCGCATGATCGGTTTTGGCCGGCTGATGCACCGCATCGTCGAGGCGGTCGCCAAGCCGGCGGGGCTGCTTGCGATCGAGGCGCGAGCAACGCCGCGGGATGTTTGCGCGACCGCATCGGCGGTTTGACGCGGCACCGGCTGCGATCGTGTCGAGCGAGGCGCGATGCTGAGGCAGCTCTTGCCATATATGCGCCGCTACCGCGGTCGCATCGTCTGGGCGTTGGCGCAGGTGTTCCTGATCACCGGCTTCGAGCTGTTGAAGCCATGGCCGCTGCAGGTGGTGATCGACAACGTGCTCGCCGGAAAGCCGATCGCAATCGCCGCACTGCACGATCTGCCCGCGAGCCGCCTGCTGCTCGGCGCCTGTATCGGCATCGTGATCGTGCAGCTTGGCGGCGGCGGGCTGACCCTCCTGCACAACTACACGACGATCGCGGTTGGCCAGAACATGGTCAACGATTTGCGCGGCACCCTCTATGCCCATCTGCAGCGCCTGAGCCTCGCCTTCCACGACCGCCAGCGGGTCGGCGACCTGCTCTATCGGGTCACCGCCGACAGCTTCGCAGTGCAGACGATGATCATGAACGGCGCGCTGCCGATCCTGTCGGCGATGATCCTCTTATCCGGCATGCTGATTATTCTGTTCCCGCTCGACCCGCCTTTGACATTGCTGGCGTTGACCGTCGTGCCGGTCCTGTTTGGGCTGATCTCGGGCTTTAACCGCAAGATCGTCGATATCGCTACCGAGGTGCGGACCGCCGAGAGCCATGTCTACTCGCTCGTGCAATGGGCGATGTCATCGATCAAGGTGGTGCAGGCTTTTACCCGCGAGGCCGACGAGCACCGCCGGTTTATGGGAGCGAGCAACGTCAGCCTGCGGGCGACGCTGCGGCTCTACAGCTGGCAGACCTTCTATTCTGGTGCCGTCAACGCGGTCATCGCCGCCGGCACCGCGCTCGTCGTCTACGAGGGGGCTCGTGCGGTCGGTTCCGGGCGGTTGACCGTGGGTCAGCTGATCGTGTTCATCTCGTATCTTGCCCAGCTCTACGCGCCGATCAACCAGATCACTCAGAGCTGGGGGCTGATCGCCGGGGCGAGGATCGGGGCGAAGCGGGTGTTCGAGGTGCTCGACACCGAGCCCGATCTCGCCGACGGAAGCCGCAGCTTTCCGGCGGCGGGGCCGCGCGGTGCGGTGGCGTGGCGGTCGGTCGGCTTCCGTTATCGGCCGGACCTGCCGGTGCTCGCCAATGTCGACATCTCGGTCTCGGCCGGGTCGAGGGTCGCGATCGTCGGCCCGACCGGCGCCGGTAAATCGACGCTGCTCAGCCTGCTGCCGCGTTTCTACGATCCGACCATTGGCCGGGTAGAGATCGACGGTGTCGATCTGCGCGAATACAGCCTCTCGGCGCTGCGCCGCGAGATCGCGCTGGTGCTTCAGCCACCGTTGATTTTTCCGCTGTCGGTGCGCGACAACATTGCCTACGGCCGGCCGGGGGCTGGCGACGCGGCAATCGAGCGCGCCGCAAGGCTGGCGCAGATCGACGGATTGATCGACTCGCTGCCGCAAGGCTACGACACGGTGATCGGCGAAGCCGGCATGGCGCTGTCGGAGGGCGAAAAGCAGCGGGTGACGATCGCCCGTGCGCTGCTTCGCGACGCGCCGATCCTGATCCTCGACGAGCCGACCTCGGCGCTCGACGTCGCCACCGAGGCGCTGGTGATGGCCGGTGTCGAGCGGCTGATGGAGGGCCGCACGACCTTTATCATCGCCCACCGGCTGTCCACCGTGCGGCGCTGCGACCGGGTCCTCGTGCTGCGTGGCGGGGTCATTGTGGAAGATGGCAGCCCGGCCGAATTGCTGCGGCGCGATGGCGTATTCGCCGGCTATCACAAGACCCAGTTCGTGACGCAGCCGAGTCTTGCTTCGGATACGCTGATCCCGAACTGAACCGGGCGTCGGCCGGCCGCAGGTCCTACAGGGCCAAGTTTCTTGCCCAGTCTATCACCAAGAGGGTGAATAAGATCCACTCATAAATCACGATACACGTTAATCGAGCAAATTGAACGAGGATATGGCACCGACGCCACCACCTTGATGTTGGGTCGCAACTATGCCTGAACGTCAAGATGTGGCGATCGATTTTCGGCTCATGCGCCGACACTGCGCGGCGTGCCCGAATTACCGATTGAATGTTGTCACCCTGATGCCGGAAGGCTAGGGTGGCGCGGTCGAAGCACGCTGGCGATAGGACCGCGGCGGCGGTGATGGGTTTGCTCTCATCCCCTGCCATTGGAGCGGACTGGCGACCGGGGGACGATCGACAGCTCTCTTTGGGGCGCGCGTAGTGCCCGCAACCTGGCTCGGTCGGCACGACCGGGCACCCACGGTTGGTCGGGCCTAGGTGGGGAAGATATGGTCGGGGATACCTCGGGCAGGGGAAGGTTCTTCCCCGAAATAAGAATTTGTGTTGCCGGTAGAGCGCCGTTGACGGTGCTGCCGTGGGTGCAGGCCGCGCTGTTCTCGGCGGTGGTGCTCGGCACCGCCGGGTTGTCGTATCTCGGGGTCAGCCGCATCAGCTATAAGCGGGTGCTGGCCGCCAAGGACGCGGCCATCTTCCGCGCCGGCACGACCGACACCCAGCTGAGGCACCAGCTCACCGGCCTCAGCCGCGAGCGCGATCAGGTGGAGAACGAGGTTGTGGCGCTGCGCACGCGTCTCGGCGCGACCGAGACGCATCTGCGGTCGCTCGATCGGGCGCAAAGCCACCTCACGCAAAGCCGCGGCGAGCTCGATGGCCGCCGGAGCGTTGCCACAGCGGCCAGCGCGACGATGGCGGAGCAGCTGGCCCAGCTGACGCAGATGCTCGACCAGACCCGGCAGAAATTGCAGGAAGCACAGGCCACCGACGCCGTAGCGACCGCTCAGCTGACCCAGGACGATGCCGGTCGTGCGGCCGAACAGGCTCGACTTATGGAATATCGCAAGAGTCTTCAGCGGAGTGCGCTGGAACTGGAGCAGCTCGGCAGCGCGCATCGCCTGGGCACGATCGGACGCGCCCGATTGCGCGTGCGGCTGGGTGAGGTTTGGCGGAAGCTGTCGCAAGAGACGACGCCACAACTGATGCCATCGCGCGTGACCCCGGCCGGATCGGACGCCGCCGCAGCGGATGCCGGGTTCGGCAACGAGAAGATTGCAGCGGTCGAGCACATGCTCGCCTCGACCGGGATCGACGTCGCCCATTTGCTGGCTCAGCTCTCCCCCCAGAGCCCGGAAGGTGGGCCCTTCGTGCCGCCACCAAAGGATGGCCGGCCTCTCGACACGGTGGACCTGGCCAAGCTCGAGGCAATCAGGGGCCTGGCGCGGGTGCTGCCGCTCGGCGCGCCCCTGGTGCAGTACCAGATCGGAAGCCCGTTTGGTCCGCGCTCCGACCCGTTCAACCACCGGGCCGCGTTTCATACCGGGATCGATCTCGATGCCCCTTATATGTCGCCGGTCTATGCCACCGGGCCGGGCACCGTGGTTTATGCGGGGTACTTTGGGGATTATGGCAAGGTGGTCGAGATCAATCATGGCTTTGGCATCGAGACGCTTTACGCGCATCTTCACCGCTGCCTCGTCTCGGTCGGGGAAGCCGTCGCTGCGCATGCCGAGATCGGTCTCGTCGGCACCACCGGCCGCAGCACCGGCCCGCACGTGCATTACGAGGTGCGGGTCAACGGTCAGCCGCAGGACCCTGAAAAGTTCATCGCGCTCTCCGGTCTGATCCCGGTGCGGGCCGGCGCGGCTACTCCAGCGGAAAGTGCACCAGCAGAAAGTAGCCATTGACCATCAACAGAGTGCCGAGGAGGGCGAGACCGCCGCTCAATTTCACCAGCGGCCGCGACGCGGCGACGATGGCTACCGAACCGAGCACGATCGCGATCTGGAACAGAGCCGCGGCGAAATCGAAATTCGGGTCGCGGCGGGCCGCGCGATCGCGCCGCGCCTCCGAGCTGCGGGCGGAGGCGAGCAATTCGGTCAATCCCCGGCCGCCGGCCGGATCGCTCTGATAGCGCTCGGCAATCGCCCGCCAGTGCGCCGCCATATCGCCGATCCTGACCCTGGCCGCGGGCGGTATTCCGGGTTCGGCGGCGATCAGGGCGTCGAGCTGAGCGGCAGCCAGGCGATACGAGGTCTGGCGGATCGCCTTTGATTGATAGTAGCCGTAAGAATCAGACGCCTGAATGTTCGCGTTCAGCATCACCTTTGTCGCGTTCGAGCCTCCGAGCGTCGTGATCGCCAGCAACATCGCGACAAAACCCAGATAGATGCCGGTCAGCTTGCGGAACTCGGTATCTGCCGCAACCTGGTGCGCTTCTTCCTCGCCGGTGATGGCGTCGGCGATCTCGCTCGGTTCCACCGCACTCCCCCTCGCCTTATCTCCGATACGCGGCAGCGCGACATGGCCTGTCGAACGCGCCGGGTCAAGCCCCATGGCAAACCTCAGCGACGCGTTTTGGCACATAAGCCCAACCCATGATCAGGTGCCGGAGTGCAACGGGTCAGGCAACCAGTGGGCTAAAATGGCTGCTGGGCGCACCGCGCGATCGAGCGACGGTCGCTTGACGATGGCGCGCCGGCCGTCCCGACCGAGCGTTCAATCAGGAGGAGACCGGACAGGTCGAAACCGGCCGTATTCGCTTCTGCCGCAACTCTCCCTTGCGGAACGCAATCCCCAGTTCCAGGCTGTCTGCGATGCGGTGAGCCCGCTCCAGGAAATGCGCCGCGGCCGACGAAGGACAGATCTCATGCACGGTCCCGGCAAAGAGTTCCAGCCAGCGGTCGAAATACGGGGTATCGATCGGCAATGGCAAATGCGCAGTCATCGGCTGCCCGTGATAGCGGCCGCTCATCAGCGCGATCGACGACCAGAACGCGCACATTCGGGTGATGTGCGCCTCCCAATCGTGCACCGTCTCCTCGAACACCGGGCCGATCAGCGGATCGTGACGGGCGCGACCGTAAAAGGCCCGTACAACATTCTCGATCATCTGTTCATCAATGCCCGTGCGGGCCACGATGTCATCAATGATCAGGCTGCGGCCCGACGGTTTCGCTTCCGCGTCGTCACTCATCCCTGCCTCGTGACTGTCCTGCCTCGGATCGCCCTGGCCCTGGATTACCCTGCCCCTGGATTGCCCTGCCCCGAACTGCCAGGGCCGTAGCGCGGTGTTTTGCGAACCGGCCTGAACATGTATATAGAATGTCTCTTATCGGCGTCAATCACCTCGGATCGGCGACGACAATCATCGAGAAGGACATGCAGCTAACTCTCGCAACCGATTATGCATTGCGTACACCCATTTATGTTTCATGTTTATGGCGCATCGCGGAATGCTGCGTGCTGCACCGGGCCTTGCGTGAGGCGACGTCGGGCCTTGCGTGAGGCGACACTGAGATTTCTGCAGACACTCGACGCTCCCGATCTGTTGGCGGCGGCGGTGCGGCTGGCCTATAGCATCGGCCTCGCGGTGGTGGCTTGGCCACCCGTCTGAACTGGCTTTGCCTCGGAACCGCCCGGGATCATCGCCCTTTGTTGATCCGGCACAGACCGCCCGGTCGTGCGGAGAGCCGCAAGTCACCTAAAGACGGGCCGTTCGCCCTCCACGTAGATCCGCCACAGGATGCGGTTTTCGCCTGCGGGGTAATCGGCGTCGACCCGGCGCAGCGTGGCACGATCATCGATGACCACCACATCCCCTTTGCGCCAGCTGTGATTGTAGACAAATTCTGGTTGGATCATCCGGTGGTCGAGATCGGCGAGATAAGCTTGGCTCGCCGCTTGCGTCATCCCCGCGATGCTGATTGCAGCTCCAGCGCGCAGGTAGATCGCCCGCTCTCGGCTGACGGGGTGGGTGCGCACCGCCGGATGCGCGGCGGGTGTCTCATCATCGGCGGCTCCCGCCTCCTCTGCGTTGGAAGAAGGCGCGGCACGGTGCACCCAATGCATACCCTCAAGGCGGAGCCGCTCGTCATCGGGCAGGCTCCAATAGGCGGCACGCATGTCGGCGATGCTGATGCCGCCCCCCGCAGATGGGGTCTCGACCCCAAAAAGCAGTGTCGCCGCCGGCGGTTGGGCTCGATCGACATGATCGCTGTGCCAGCCGCGGCCGGGGCTTTCGCCGATATCGGTCCAGGCGAGGCCGATATGCGGAAAGTCCGGGAGCGGCCGAGGCGAGGCATGCTCCCGCATCGGCGCCCCAAAGCTCGCCGCGGCGGCGAGATATTGGGTCGCTGTCAGCACCTGTTCGGGGAACACCAGCACGAGATGCTCGGCCAGCAGTCGAGAAAAGCCTTCTGCGGTCTCCGCATCGATCGGCGCGCGCAGATCAACACCGATGACAGCGAGCCCGAGGCATTCGTGCAGCGGCATCAGCGTGTAGATCGCCATTTCAGCGCCTTTGCGCTCAGCGGAAAACGGACCGCAGCATCCTAGCTAGAAACTGGTGTCGTGTTCCATCGATTCGAGCACCGCAGCCGCGACCTGCGCGGCAGGGTCGGCCTCACCGTCAATACGGCGATACAGCCCAACCACCTGCCGCTGCAGTTCATAGGCTTCGTCTCGTTCGCCCTCCCGCCACAGGATCGAGGCAAGATTGCCCATTGCGGCCAGAGTGTCGGGGTGGGTTTCGCCATGCTTGGCGAGCAGTGGCGAGAGGGCAGATTGCAGCAACTCACGCGCCGCGACGAAATCTCCCTGGGCCGCAATCGTTCCGGCGAGATTGTTGATCGCGCGCAGCGTGTCGCGGCTCACGTCGCCTTCGATTGCGCGCAGCGCGGCCACAATCCCTTCCTGAAGCCGACGCGCTTCGGCGAGCTCTCCCTGGGCCGCCATGGTGACCGCCAATTTCCCGACCGCCTTCAGCGTATCGCGATGATCGTCGCCGAGCACTCGGTGGCGCGCCGCCACCACGCGCTCTTCAAGTCGTCGCGCGGCGATCAGACGTCCTTGCGCCCAAAGCGCGTCGGCCAAATCGAGCATCGCCGACAGCGTCGGCGCCTGATCTTCTCCAAAAGCGCGCCCCGCTTCATCGACCGCGTTTTGCAGCCGCTCGATCGTCACCGCGAGTTCGGTCCCGGTGCTCATCATGCGCGCGTTGGTCGATCGGGAAGCCGGTGCACCGTGCGCGGCGAAAACCGGCTTTCCGATCGCTGGGCCCAGACACCGGTCAAAGTGTCCGGTTCAAGCTTCCGAGCCATAGCCGAGCCGCGGGCTGTGCCGCGTGATTTCGGCCGCAACCGCCCGCGCCGCGATGTCGAGATCGGCGAGCTCACGAAGTAGCTGTGCCGGCAGCCGACCAGTTACTGCAAGACCCCCCTGCTCGGCGAGAATTCGCCCTCGCTCCTGCACGAGCCGGTGTTGCAGCCGCTCTAATTTTTCACGTTGCATTTTCATCGTGAGCTCCCTCGATATCGTGTCAGCGGCGATCCAGACAACTCGAATTGGCCATTTCGCCGCCACGCCGTCCAATATGGGGGCACACTTTCCGCCGTCAAGATTAGAACCGATATAATTCTAATTACCATCTCGTGGCCTGTGGTCCCGCCCTCCCGCGGCCCACACGCCTGGGAATTCCCCTACCGCCATTCGATTGAGTCTGCGTTAACGCGGCAGCGGTTTCTTCGGGTCCGCGCCCCGCGGCACGCATACCGGGTGCAGAATTCCGGCACAAGCCCACAGGAGACCGATCCGAGCCGTTTGGCTGCCAACCGCCTGCGCAGATGTCAAAGCCGCACCAGGTCACCGCTCGTACCCGCCCTGGCCGACGGCCCCGACGCGGCCTTCAGCTCCGGCGTCTGGCCGCCCAGCACGTCTGATAGGCTATCGCTCTCCGCGGACGACAGCGTGCACCAAACGCCAGCTAAACGATATCTGGGAGCTCGCTCGACCACCGGGACCGCTTGCACACCGGTCTGCCACACACCGGTGTCTGCGCGAATTTTTCCAGCGCGCCTACTCTATGTCGCCGCCCGGGTGCACCCGCACGATGATATCGACCCGCCGTATTTGCGTTCCCGATGGCGGCGCGGGCAATCCGGTGACCACGAGGTGATGCCCGGGAATATCCTGGAGCTCTCCGGTGGCTTCGCAGAAAAAATGGTGATGGTCTTCTGTGTTCGTGTCAAAATAGGAGCGCCCCGGCTCGACCACCGCCTCCCGCAGCAGGCCGACTTCGGTAAACTGGTGCAATGTGTTGTACACGGTGGCCAGCGACACACGAATCCCTGCGGAGAGCGCCTCGCCGTGCAGCTGCTCCGCGGTAACGTGGCGATCGCCTCCCTCCAGCAACAATCTTGCCAGGGACAGCCGTTGCCGCGTGGGCCGCAACCCGGCCGCGCGCAAGCGCTTCATTGCGAGACAAGTTGGATGCGCCTTATTCATGCCCTAAACATAGATTGGCCAACGACAAAAATAAACAGTCGCTTGCAGGTCATTGCAATTTTTTTTACACCGGCTGCGCGATGCCTCACCCCGACCCATTCTGCAGGGTGCTACAGATCGGCTCCGTTTCGGTACACGGTCACAAGCTGAGAGCGCCGGTGCCGGCAAGGACAGCCGCCGGCACCGGAACGCTTACCCGACCAGACTACAGGTTCGCCTGGAAGTCGCTGTAATCACGAACCTTTTTGTAGATCTGAAGCCGGTTGCGTTGGCTATCGGCGACAATGATGCTGTCTGTTTCCGGGTCGAACTCGACCGCGGTCGGGAAGCAGAAGCGCCATTGCGGTTCGAGGCTCCGCACTCGACGCCGGGCCTTTGCCATATCGGGATTGGCGTCGACGGTCTGCTGGCCCCACTTCGACAGCACCTGGGCATCGCCGATCAGATTGGCGATCGGGTGACCTTCGGCATCAAACACCGACACCCGATGGTTGCCCCAATCGGTGACGTAGATATCACCGTCGGGATCGACCGCGACATCGGTCGGATGATTGAGCAAGCCAGGCTTGGGGTAGCCCTTCGTTTCCTCGCCGGCTGTCACATAAGGACCGAACATCGTCACGGCGTAGTCGCCTTCGGGTTCCTCGATCTTGCCATATTGGCCGAACTTCATCAGGAACTTGCCCTCCGGGGAGAGCTTCTGCACCCGATGGTTCTTCCAATCGGCGACGTAGATGTTGCCGTCCTTGTCGGTGGTGATCCCCCAGGGCTGGTTGAACTGCCCGTCGCCGCTGCCGGGTCCGCCGCATTTGCCGACAAACGTGCCGTCCGGCTTGAACACCTGCAGGCGGTCGTTGCCGCTGTCGACAACGATGATGTTGCCGTTCTTCTCGATCGCGAGACCGGCCGGGCGCATCAGCTCACCATCGCCGCTGCCGGTCTTGCCCCATTTGCGCAGAAAGGTGCCGCTGCTGTCGAACACGGAAATCGTATTGTTCCAATCATCCGACACATAGACATGGTCGTTATTGTCGACGGCGACGCCAAACGGCCAGGTGCACTTCCCGTCGCCCTCGCCGTAGTCGCAAAAATCGGCGATATGCTCTTCCTCGCCCGGACCGCCGAGCTTCACCTTGTTGACATGCATCCCGAAATTGTTTTCGTTGCCCCGGTTCGTAGCGTAGAGCACGCCATTTTTGCCAAGGCACATAGTCTGCACATAATTGAAGCCGGGGCCGCGGGCGGCGTTTCGCCCGACGGCATGGCTCCAATCGTAGACGCGTCCTTCCGAGACCGTTGTGAGCGGCATAGCGCTCCTCCTGTTTGATCTACCGTGGCTTCGTCGCGCGTCACCCCGCCTCTCCCGTGGATCGGCCACGAGAGAGGCAGGGCATTCGACAACCTGCTAGTTCAGGAAGGCCGGCTGTTCAAAGGTGCCGTTGACGATCGGCGCCGGATTGAGCTTGAGCCACTTGTCGAGGATGGTCGAGTAGATGCTGCGGAAGTCCATGTTCGGGTTCAGGTCACCCTGCACCAGATGCTCGGGCTTCATCGACGGCATCTCACCGTAATGTCCGCCCTTGACCTTCTCGCCGAGGACAAACGCGACGCCGCCGGCACCGTGATCGGTTCCCGAGCCGTTGTCGCGCACCCGGCGCCCGAACTCGGAGAACATCAACAGGATCACGTTGTCAGCGTGATCGTGCTCGCGCAAATCCTTCATAAACGCATCGACGCCCTCGGTCACCGCCGACCACAGATTGCCATGACCCGGGTTCTGGCCCGCATGCGTGTCAAACGTGCTGTGGTCGCAATAGAAGATCCGGGTGCCGAGATCGGCGAAGTGGGTCTGCGCGATCCCCTTCAGCTTGCGCGCGATCGACGTGTTGGGATACTGCACCGTCGAGGAGTAGCGCTGCGGCGCCACCTTGAGGATGTCTTCGCCCTTTAGCGAATCGATGCCGGTATCAGCCATGTAGTCCATGACCGCGCCGACCCCGATCGCCGGTTTGTACATCGCTGCAAAGCGTTCCAGGATCTGCCTGCGCTGCTCGCCCTGGATTGTCGGCAGAAAGCCGTAATTTTCGAGCGGCCCGCCGACGCACGCTACCGGCACGCCCTGCACCGCGAGTGCCCGCGGCAGGCTTGGTCCGAAGCTGACCGTGGTGACGACATTCTCTTTCTTCGGATCAAATTCGCGCGCGACACGGCCAAGCCAACCCTCGGTGCCGACCTTGACGGGCTCGCAGGTGTGCCAGATGTCCATCGCCCGGAAATGCGACCGCGGTGATTCCTTCCAGCCGACACCGTGCATGATGGCGAGCTTGCCGTCATCCCAGAACTGCTTGATCGGTGCCATGTAGTGCGGGATGCCGTAATCCTTGTCCAGATGCATGATCTGGTTGTCGGGGATCCCGACCGCCTTGCGGTTGTCCCGATAGAGCGGGTTGTTGTACGGGATCACCGTATTCACATAGTCGTTGCCGCCCGTCAGCTGCAGCACAACAATGACGGGGTCCTTCTTTGCCTCTTGAGTTGCTGGCATTTCGCCTTCCTCCTGATCAGATGCTTCACTCTTAACCGAACTGATACTCTCTAGTCGCCGCGATCAATTGCAGCATCTGCGCCGCATGCTGATCGGCAACTTTCGCGTTCGCGTCGCTGTCCCACGACACCTGGCCCCACTCTTTCGCCTGGGAGAGAAGCTCCTGCTTCGTGTCGGTGCCGACTTCGACCGGGCCGATCTGGTCGAGGCAATTGTCAACCAGCTGCTCGGGGCTCAGCGAGCCGTGTGCCTTCAGCCGGTTGATGATCGCGCGCACACCGGGCAGTGAGGTGTCACCGACTTTCTCGGCAACAAAGTTGATGCGCGCCATCAACGAGCCGCTGTTGATCCACTCCTTGCCTGTGTGCCAGCCTTCGACCGATGGCGGGTTCAACAGATCCTGACCCATATAGGTGGGCTGCATCGACAGCTGGCCGATACCCGGCGCCGGCAGCTCGTGCCCGCCGACCATCCGCAGCGTGCTGACCACGACCTCGGCCGGCGACTTCATATGCTTGAAGCGGGCTTCCTTAAAGAAGTCGGAGTTGAGCAGCGTGCGCAGCACCGGCTTCATGTCGAACTTCGCGTCGCGGAACACCCCGATCAACGTGTCGACCGCCTTCTGGTCTTGCGGCGGCTCAATCGGCCAAGCCGGCACCTGCGGCTCGTCGGCAACAAAGAAGTTGTAGAGGTGTCGGCAAATGAATCTGGCGCAAGCGGGTTGCTGCACGACGATGTCGATAATGTCTTCGCCGTTGAACCGCCCCTTGTGACCGAGGAACACCTTCTCGCCGTCATCGTGGTCGGATGCGCGATACTCGAACTTCCAGGGGAAGCGGCCGTAGGGCGCACGCGGGATCTTGGTCTGGAAGGTCCATCCGGTGAAGGCCCGCGAGCATTCCCGGACATCAACTTCCGTGTAGTTGCCGGCGCCGAGGCTGAACAGCTCGAGCAGCTCCCGACCCCAGTTTTCGTTGACCGCGTTACCATGATTCTGCTGGTTATCGAGCCAGAAGATCATCGTCGGGTTCTTGGCAATCTTGAGCAACAGCTCACGGTAGTTGCCCATGCCATTCTCGCGGAACAGCTGGATCTGCTCCAATAGCTGGTCGTAATTGTCGACCTTGGAATTGCCCGTCGCGAAGACGTGGTGCCAGAACAGCGCCATCTTCTCTTCGAGCGGACGCTGGGTGTTGACCAGATAGTACATCCAGTTGACGTTGCCCATCGGCGGCTGGCCGCCGGGGAGCAGCGACGCCGGCTGATAGCGCAGCAGTGTGTAGGCGTCGACCGGCGGCTGGGTCTCGGGTGACAGCAGCTCCTCGACCGTCGCCTCGTACCCCCTGGCGACCCGCGCTTCGAGTTCTTCGCGTGTCGCGCCGAAACCCGCGCGCCGCATCAAATGCGCCATCAACGCGATGTCTTCCTGATATGCCATCTCGGGCCCTCCTCCTTGGTGGTATCGCTGGTGAATCGCTCGTTAGACCGCCATTGCTCGCGGCGTCGTGTCCAGGCCTTTCGGCCGAGCACCGCCCCTCTTCGGCACGATGCGGCAGCCGGCGAGGCGCACATGATCCGGTGGGAAGTCCCAACCGTTTGCCTCGCGGGGTTTGCGGCGGCGGCGCCGTTTCGCCCCAAAAGCCCATCCTCCTCCGGCCGCCCCGGTTCGCTCCGCTTGCGTCAATCGGTGTCGGCGCCAGCGCACCTACACCTTGGAATGATTTTATCCTGGACACCGGGCCTGTCAAGCGGTGCGAGCTTCGGATCACGCTTGCAAGAGCGGAAGGCGGCGAAGATCGGCGGACCGCGGGGAGGATTGCTTCGAACCAGTCGATCATGGTGCGAGGCCGCCATGGTGCGGCGCCGCGATCGCCGCCCCGCCGACCGCTCGCCCCACCATCGGGTATCCGTGACCATCGGGTATCCGCGCCGCCGACGGTTCGCGGGAGCCAGAAGATCCCGGGGCCCGGCGCCCCACCCCGATCGGGCGCATCACCCAGAGTGTCCGGGAGATCCGTGAGCGATGACGGGCACGCGGCCATCGCCGGCTCAATCGCCGGTCAGCAGCCGGTCGACCAGGCAGCGTACGGTCGGCACATAGCCGTTGGCGTAAAACGGATCAGAAGCGAAGCGATAGGCGTTGTGGCCGGCGAACATCAGCTGCTGCTCGACATCGTCCGAGTGACGGATCGCTTGCAGCGTCTTTTGAATGCAAAAGCTGCGCGGATCGGCCTTCTTGCCGGTGGAGCCGCCCTCGTTTTGCGCCCAATTGGAAAACTGGCACGCGCTGAGGCAGCCCATGCAGTTGATCTGATCGGTGCGCAGCTCGGCAGCCTTGTGCGGGGTGACAAAGATCAGCGTCGAATCGGGGGTGCGCAACGCCTCGGTGAACCCGGCCGTCACCCAATGCTTGGCTGACCTCTTATCGGAGGCAGTCAGATACACGACGCGACTGCGGACCCCGATATGAAACGGCGCAAGGTGCTCGCCGACCGGCTCGACCGCGTAGGCGACCTGGCGCTCGGAGCGCTGCTGCAGCTCCTGCAGAAACCCGTTATGCACCGCCGACGAATAGAACCCGGTCGGGCTGAAGCGGTTGAGCGACACATCGCCATCGCCGAGGGTCAGCAATTTGTGCTTCCACACCTCCGAGATCGGGCTTTCCCGCGTGACCAGCGGCCGCGTGCCGAACTGGAACGCCACCGGGCCGAGCTCGGGATTATCGATCCAATCGCTCCACTCGCGTAGATACCACAACCCGCCGGCCATAAAGATCGGGGTTGCGGCCAGGCCGAACTCGGCCATCTGGCCGCGCAGCTGGCGCACCCGCGGATAGGGCGGCTCGGGATGCAGCGGATCCTCGCTGTTGGACAGCCCGTTATGCCCGCCGGCGAGCCACGGATCCTCGTAGACGACCCCGCCGAGCCAGTCGCAAAACCTGTAATAAGCTCGCTTCCACAGAGCCCTGAAGGCGCGCGCCGAAGAAACGATCGGATAATAATGCACGCCGTAACGGGCACAGATTTCGGCGATCTTGTACGGCATGCCGGCGCCGCAGGTAACACCGTGGATCAGGCCGCGCGCACCTTCGAGAACGCCATAGAGCACCCGCTCGGCCGCCGCCATCTCCCACAGCACGTTCATGTGGATGCGGCCCTGACCGTTGCCGCGCTCATGCGCGACGCGGGCCTGCTCGATGCCGCCGGCGATCGCATAGGCGACAAGCTCTTCGTGCCGCTCGCGCCTCGTGCGCCCGCGATAAAGCTGGGCGATCGGCGCGCCGTTCTCGTCATAGCTGTCGGCGTTGACGCCCGAGAAGGTGCCGACCGCCCCTGCCGCCGCCCAGGCGCCGGAGCTTTCGCCGTTCGACACCGAGATGCCCTTGCCACCCTCGACGAGCGGCAGCACCTCGCGTCCGGAAATGACCAGCGGGTTGAGCGGTCTCACGAGCCGGCTCCGCTCGCCGCCGAGCCCGAGCCGAGCGCGGGTCGCGGGGCTTCGACCGGCGCTCCGGCGGCGACCAGGTCGGGGACATCCGAAAACACCGAGGTGACCCCCCAGGCGAACAGCTCTCGGGCGCGCGCGGCGTCGTTGACCGTGTAGGCTAGCACAGCATAACCCGAATGAGCGAGCTCGGCCACGATCGCGGGACGCAGGCGGCGCTGATCGGGGTTGATCGTGGCACAACCCAGACGATCGAGCCGGGTGCGCCAATCGCGCGGCACCGACCCGACCAGAAGACCGCGGGCGAGCCGCGGCGCCCGATCGCGGGCCGCGATCAGCGCATCCTCGAGAAAGCTCGACAATAGTGGCGGCGGCAGCGCCGCCGGCCAGCGCCGGGACAGCAGATCGGCGGTCGCCGCCCCGGTTTCGGCGGCGGCGCTGCGGCTCGCCTTGATTTCGACATTGGCGCCGAGCCCCAATTCGGCCAGAACCTCGATCGCCTGGGCCAGGGTCGGCACTGCTTCGCCGGCAAACTGCGGCGCGAACCAGGCGCCGGCATCGCGGGCCGCGATCGCCGCCAGCGGCTGCGAGCGCGCCTTGCCGCTGCCGTTCGTGGTTCGGTCGAGCCGCTCGTCATGCAGCAAGATCAGCTCCCCGTCGGCCGTCAGCCGAACATCGAACTCGACCCAGCGGCAGCCGAGCGCTCGTGCCCGGCGCAGTCCGACGAGCGTGTTTTCGGGCGCATAGGCCGCCGCGCCGCGATGCCCGATGATCCGGCCGATCTGCTCCGCGATACCGGAGATGGCGCCGTCGCGATCCGCCGCGTCAGCCCATCCGCGCAGCGCCGGCGGCTGGCTGGTGCAAGACAGCGGACCGCCCCGCACGGCACCAAACGGCGGCAGAACCGGTGCCTCAGAGCTCGGCCCTGGCCGGCTCCACGCGTCTGGCGCCGAGATCCTCGCCGGTTTCCTGATCGACCTGGCGCATGCTGAGCTTGACCTTGCCGCGATCGTCGAAGCCCAGCACCTTGACCTTGACCGCATCACCGAGCTTGACGACATCGGCGACCTTGCCGACCCGGTGCGACGCCAGTTCGCTGATATGCACGAGCCCGTCGCGGGCGCCGAGAAAATTGACAAAGGCGCCAAAATCGACCGTCTTGACCACCTTGCCGGTGTAGATCGCGCCGAGCTCCGGCTCAGCGACGATGCCGCGGATCCAGTCGATCGCCTTCTGCGCAGCGACACTATCGACCGCAGCGACCTTGACCGTGCCGTCGTCGTCGATATCGATCTTGGCCCCGGTGGTTTCGGTGATTTCGCGGATCACCTTGCCGCCCGACCCGATCACTTCGCGGATCTTGTCTTTGGGGATGCTGAGCGTGGTGATGCGCGGGGCATTGTCGCTGACCGTGTCGCGGGCGCCGCGCAGCGCCTTGGCCATCTCGCCGAGAATGTGGATCCGTCCCTCGCGCGCCTGGTCGAGCGCGATCCGCATGATCTCCTCGGTGATTGAGGTAATCTTGATATCCATCTGCAGCGCCGTCACCCCCTCTTCGGTGCCAGCGACCTTGAAATCCATGTCGCCGAGATGGTCCTCGTCACCGAGGATGTCGGACAACACCGCGAAGCCCTCGGGCTCCTTGATCAGCCCCATGGCGATCCCTGCGACCGGGCGGATCAGCGGCACGCCGGCGTCCATCAGCGCCAGCGAGGCGCCGCAGACCGAGGCCATCGACGACGAGCCGTTAGACTCGGTGATCTCGGAGACGACGCGGATCGTGTAGGGAAAGGCCTCCTTCGGCGGCAGCAGCGGGTGGACCGCGCGCCAAGCGAGCTTGCCATGGCCGATTTCGCGTCGGCCGGGCGACCCCATGCGTCCCGCCTCGCCAGTCGAATAAGGCGGAAAGTTGTAGTGCAGCATAAAGTTTTCACGGTATTCGCCGTCGAGCGCGTCGATCATCTGCTCGTCCTGGCCGGTGCCGAGCGTGGCCACCGCGAGCGACTGGGTTTCGCCGCGGGTGAACAGCGCCGAGCCGTGCGCGCGCGGCAAAACGCCGACCTCGACCGCAATCGGTCGCACCATCCGCGTGTCACGGCCGTCGATGCGGCGCTCGCCGCGCAGCACGGCACCGCGCACGATCTCCTTTTCAAGATCCTTAAACAGCTTCAGCGCGGTGCTGCGCTGCTGCTCGTCGGCGAACAATTCCGCCGCCGCCGCCCTGGCGGCGTCGAGCCGGTTGCTGCGGTCCTGCTTGCCCTGCTCACGGTAGGCCGCTTCGAGCGAGGGCCCGACCGCCGCGCGCAGCCGCTCCTCGATCGTGGTGAGCTCGGGCGCGGGCAGCGGCAGCACCCAGGGGTCGCGCGCGCAGGTCTCGGCCAGCTCGATGATCGCCTCGATCACCGGCTGGAACGCATGATGACCAAAGGTCACCGCTCCCAGCATGATCTCTTCGGACAGCTCCTGCGCCTCCGATTCGACCATCAGCACACCCTCGCCGGTGCCGGCGACGACAAGGTCGAGACGCGAGCGCGGCAGTTCGGCCGTGGTCGGATTCAAGATGTAATCGCCGGCGATATAGCCGACCCGCGCGCCGGCGATCGGCCCGAGAAACGGGATCCCGGAAATGGTCAGCGCCGCCGAGGCACCGATCAGCGCCACGATGTCGGGGTCGTTCTCCAGATCATGGCTCAACACCGTGCAGACG
>JBOHME010000052.1:0-28629 GCA_050729795.1 Allostellaceae bacterium
TGGATACGCCGACCGCAGTGGCATCGACCGGCACCGCGGCGGCTCCGGCAGCAGCCAACGCGACCGCGCAGGCATTATGGCAGGGCTCGTCGGTGGCGAGGCGGCAGACGATACCGCTGGCGATGAGCCCGCGCGCCAACAGGGCCGCGCCGATCGGCCCATCGGTTTCGGCGGCGGGTGGCGCGCCCGAGGGCACGTAAAACCCGGTGATCAGCCCGACCCGGCACGACGGCGCCGCACCCAGCGCCGCGGCAGCACCCCAGAGCCCGCCGCGG
Organism: Allostellaceae bacterium; assembly: GCA_050729795.1. GTDB lineage: Bacteria > Pseudomonadota > Alphaproteobacteria > ATCC43930 > CGMCC-115725 > AP-15. The sequence goes on from JBOHME010000052.1 coordinate 276, forward strand.
GCGGCAGCGCATAGCGCCCCGATGTTGCGGCCGACCTCGGTCTGGATGACGGCCTCGATCTGCCCGATTAGCGCCTGCGTCGCGGCGGCTCCGGTCATCGCCGGCAATCGCTACAAACCCAATTTGGAATTGAGCAGATCGGTGATCAGCATCGCCCCCGGCGCATGGGTGATGCAAAAATCCGGTTTCGCCTCGGCGATGACCGCCTGCGGGGTGACGCCGCAGGCCCAGAACACCGGCAATTCGCCGGCCCGCACCGGCACGCTGTCGCCATAATCGGGCTTGGCCAGATCGGCGATGCCGATCGCTTCGGGCAGACCGATATGCACCGGCGCGCCATGCACCCGCGGAAACCGCGCGGTGATCTGGATCGCCCGGATCGCGTCGCCGGGCGGCAGCGGCCGCATCGAGACGACGAGCGGCCCGGCAAACCGGCCGGCCGGGATGCAGGCGATGCTGGTCCGATACATCGACACGTTAGACCCGCAGGTCACGTGGCGCAGCTCGATCCCGTCCTCGATCAGCGCCTGCTCGAACGAGAACGAGCAGCCGAGCGCAAAGCTGACCAGATCGTCGCGCCATATCCCGGCAATATCGCCGGGTTCGGCCACCAGCTCGCCATGCCGCCAGACCCGGTATTTCGGCAGGTCGGTGCGCAGATCGAGATCGGCGCCGAGCGCCGGCAGGTGCGGGTCGCCCGGCTCCGACACCGCCAGCACCGGGCAAGGCTTCGGGTTGGCCTGGGCAAAGCGCAGAAAGTCGTGCGCCAGCGCTTTAGGCAGGATGACCAGATTGGCCTGGACATTGCCGGCGGCGAGGCCTGCCGTCGGACCGGTAAAGCTGCCATCGCGGATGCGCCGCCGCTCTCGCGTACCGTCCCCCACACTCCGCTCGCTGACGTCGCTCATCGCACAACCTGTTTTTCGAAGCCCGATGCTAACGCCGATCGCGGGCGCGCGTCAAAAACCACGCGGTCCCGGCTACGCCGCGGGCGGATCGCGAACCGGCCGCGGCGGCGGCTCGATCGGCGGCACCGGGATCGGGAGCGGCGGTTCATCGATCGGCAGCGGACGATCCGGGTCGGGTGGCGGCTGCGGTGGCGTGCCGGGCGGCGCGTGCGGCGTCGGGCCTTGCAGCGCGGCCGCCGCGATCGGTCGCGGCATCTTTTCCCGCTCCTTTCTCAGCCTGCCAACAGCGCCGTGCAGCCGAGAAACGCCGCCAGCTCATGGGTCACGACATGCGTCGGGATCGCGGCGAGATAGGGCTGGAACCGTCCCTTGGCCTCGAACCGGGCGCGAAACGGCGAATCGGCGAAAAATCGCCCAAGCCGCGGGACAATCCCGCCGGCGATATAGACCCCGCCGCGGGCGCCCAGGGTCAGCGCCAGATTGCCGGCGATCGTGCCGAGCATCGCGCAGAACATCGCTGTCGTCTCGACGCACAGCGAATCATCACCGCGCACGCCGAGATCGGTGATCTGCGCCGCAGTATAGCCGCGCGACAGGACGCCATCGAGCTCGGCCAGGCTGTTGTAAAGATTGACGAGCCCCGGACCCGACAGCACACGCTCGGCGGAAACGTGATCGAAATGCCGGCGCATATGGTCGAGGACCGCGCTTTCACGGTCGGTGGCCGGCGCCATCGTCGCATGCCCGCCCTCGCCGGTCAGCGCCACCCAGCCGCGCTCCCCGGCGACGAGCCCCGAAACCCCGAGCCCCGAGCCGGGTCCGAGCACCGCCAATGGTGCTCCCGGCGCCGCGACACCACCGCCGATATCGATCCGGTCGCCCGGTCCCAGATGCGGCAGGGCCAGCGCCTGAGCGGTAAAATCGTTGATCACCTCAAGCCGGTCGAGACCGAGCTGGGACTTTAATGCTGCGATCGAGAAGCTCCACGGATGGTTGGTCATCGCCACGCGGTCGCCGGTGATCGCCGAGGCGACGGCTAGCGCCGCCCGGCGCGGCATCGGCCATCCGCTCTTGGCAGCAAGATCGAGATATTGCGTGAGAGCCGCGTCGATGGTCGGATAGTCGGCAACCGCGTAGCTGTGCCAATGCAGCACCCGAGCCGCGGGAGAAACCAGTCCAAAACGGGCATTGGTGGCACCGATATCACCGACCAGCCAGGTTTCGCCAGCGGCCACCGGCGAGGCCCCACCAGCCCCGTCACCTGAGGAACCCGCCGCCCCGGTCACAGCTGCCCATCGCTCGCTGCGAGCGCGGCGACAAAGCTCTTGCGCCAGCGGGTGATGTCGTTTTGTTCGATCGTCGCCATCATCGCCGTCCACCGCTCGCGACGCTCGCCGAGCGACATCATCAAGCCCTGCCGGATCGCGTCTGCCATGCCTTCAATATCATGCGGGTTGACGAGGATCGCCTCGCCGAGCTCCTGCGCCGCCCCCGCAAAGCACGACAGCACCAGCACGCCCGGATCGGCTACCGACTGCGAGGCGACATATTCCTTCGCGACCAGGTTCATCCCGTCGCGCAGCGGTGTCACCAAGCCGATGCGGCTGGCGCGGAAGAACCCGGTCAGGATCCGATGGTTGAACCCCTTGTTGATATAGCGCAGCGGCGTCCAGTCGAATTCGCCGTAACGGCTGTTGATGTTGCCGGCCGCGCCGGCGAGGATGCGGCGGATCTCCCGGTATTCGGGCACGTCCGAGCGCGACGGCGGGGCAATCTGGATGAACACGATCCGGCCGCGCGTATCGGCGTGGCGTTCGAGCAGGTTGGCATAGGCCTGAAACCGCGCCGGCAGACCCTTCGAATAATCGAGGCGATCGACGCCGATCATCAGGGTGCGCTCGCCGAGGCTTTGCCCGAGCCGATGCATCTGCCGGCTGCCGTCGGCGGCCGCGGCCTGGCTCGCGATCGACCCGACGTCGATCCCGATCGGAAATACGTGGGCACGCACGATGCGGCCGAATGCGCGCATCACACCCGGCTCCAGTTCCTCGGCCCCGGCCAGGCGGACCAGATAATCGCAAAACCCGTGCAAATCCGATTTGGTCTGGAAGCCGACAAGATCGTAGGCGCACAGCGCCTCGACCAGATCGCGATGGCCGGGCAGCACCCGCAGCAGCTCGGCCGGCGGGAACGGCGTGTGCAGAAAAAAGCCGATCGGCTGGCTGCAATCGAGCCGGCGCAGCTCGCCGCCGAGCGGGATCAGGTGATAATCATGCACCCAGATCAGATCCTGCGGCTGCAGCATCGGCACCAAGGCTCGGGCGAATTTGCGGTTGACCCGCAGGTAGCCGGCGAGGTCTCTCCTGGAGTAATCGACAAGGGAACCGCGAAAATGAAATAGTGGCCATAATACGCGATTCGCAAATCCGAGATAGTATTCAGAAAAATCACGCTGCGACAAGCCAAGAGTGGCAAAAGTCAAGCGACCGCGGACCGAGATATCGGGCTCGCCGACAGCATCCTCATCGACCGCGCCGTTCCAGCCAAACCAGATGCCGCCGCTGCTTTCGAGCGCCGCCAGGATCGCGACGGCCAACCCGCCTGAATCGGGCTTGGCGTTGTCGGCCGCCACCCGGTTTGAGATGACGACGAGCCGGCGATTGACCGCGCAGTTGCGCGGCGAGACCGGCGCGCTCCGCCGCTGCCGCTCGGTTGCCCGCGGCGTGCCGTCTGCTATTCCGTCGCCTTCGATCATGCCTGCCCCCACACGATATTTGGTTGCTCAACGCCAATGGATCGGGCGATGTTCCCGCGCGAGCCCAACCCTCAACCCGTCCGAGCATCGCCGTCGAGCCACACCAGAACCGCCGCGACCGAAGCCAGCGCACAGCCGGCACGGGTTTTTATCGACCCACCGACACGGATGGCGACCCCGTGCCGGCGGGCGATCTCGGCAAATCCGTCCTCGTCGGTGACATCGTCGCCGACAAAGACCGGGACCCGCCCAGCAAAGGGTGGCTCGAGCATAAAGGCAGCGATCGTGGCACCCTTGTCGGCGCCGCGCGGTTGAAATTCTACGACCATCTTACCGATGATCAGCCGCAACGCCGATCCCGACCGGCGTTGCATCGCCTCGGCCAGGTTCGAGATTTCGCGGGCTCGCTGCGGGGCTGCGCGGTAGTGCAGCGCCACCGCCTCACCCTTGTCCTCGAACAGCAGGCGACCATCCTGCGCGGCGAACTCGCGCAGCGCCGGACGGATGTGATCGAGAGCCACGGCCGCAGCGGGGTCGAGCCGGCGCTCGACGGCGCCATCCGCCCGCCGCCGCTCGCTACCGTGCAAGCCGGCGGCAGCGCCGCGCCAAGGCTGCATCAGCCGATCAATCTCGATCAGCGGGCGGCCGCTGATCAGCGCCAGCGCGCCGCCACGCTGCCCGGCCAGATCGCCGAGCAGCCCCGGTAGCGCGGACGGGATCCGGACGCGATCGGGGCGTTCGGCAATTTCGAGCAAGGTGCCGTCGATGTCGAGAAACAAAGCCGCGTCCCGATCGAGCGGTGGAGGTGCCGGCAAGGGGTCCAAGAAGCGTCGGTCCGTCAAAAATCCGTCCCTTGTGCATCGCACACGCCAGCTTCGCAACGAACTCTCTAAGCCCCTGATCCCGGCCGGAATCCTGAGCAATGCCAGCGCGTTCGAAAAAACCGCCTTGACATCCCGGTGAAACTCGCTACATTGTGCAGTGCGGTAACGATCGCCGGTTGTGGTCTTACCGTACGTCTTCTAGGCGTTTCCTCCCTAAACTTGGGCCGCGCTGAGTTGCGGCCCATTTTTTTGCCCGCTGCCCAGTTTTTGCCCGCTGCCCAGTTTTTGTTCGCTGCCCAGTTTTTGCCCGTCATCGGGCGCCGACGGCGCAAACCGGCGCTCGCCTTCGAGGACCATCTCGGCGTCGAGGTCGGGCAGGTGCGCGAGCTCGCGATAGATTGGGGTGAAATCCGGCCGGGTGGCTTCGAACAGCTGGGCGAAACCGTCGATCACAAAATAACAATCCTGAAACCGGTCGATGCGGTAGCGCGTGCGCATGACCCGGCGCAGGTCGAAGCCGAGCCGGTGCGGCCGCGGATCGTCGAGGCAATAGATTGACTCGCCAGCCGAGGACACGATCCCGGAGCCGTAGATGCGCAGCCCCACCGGGGTCGCGATCAACCCGAACTCGACCGTGTACCAATAGAGCCGCGCCAGACGCTCGAGATGCCCGAGCCCCTGCGCCTTCAGCCCGCCCTCGCCATAGGCCTGGAGATAATCGGCAAAGACCGGGTTCATCAGCAGCGGCACATGACCGCAAATATCGTGAAAGACGTCCGGCTCCTGCAGATAGTCGAGCTGGTCGCGGCGACGGATAAAGCAGGTCGACGGAAAGCGCCGGCGGGCGAGATGACCAAAGAAGACCGCGTCGGGGACAAGGCCCGTCACCGCCACGATGCGCCATCCGGTGGCGGCCTCCAGCACATCGCCGAGCTGCCGGAAATCGGGGATGCCGCCCGCGGCAACACCGAGAGCGCCCAGTCCTTCGAGGTATTCGTCGCAGGCGCGCCCGACCAGCAGCTTCTGCTGCCGCTCGAACAGCAGGCGCCAGATCGCATGCTGCTCCTCGGTATAGCCTGGCCAATCCTGTTCGGTGGTAAATTCGGCCGCGATATCCGGCCCGATCTTGGTCATCACCAGCTCCAGCGCCTGCCCCCTGTTCACATGAGGATCGCGGCGCCGCCGGTCAATTGTCCGATCGGGGTGTGACGGGGCAGATCAGGCCGCGGCTTTGGAGAGGCACCCCTGTGCCACAAGGCTCAGCTGCTCGATCAGCCCGGTCAGCTCCACCGCCAGCCGTTCAAAACCGGGTTTGCGCCGGTAGTCGCGCTCGTTCATGTAGAGCGCGCGGTTGATCTCGATCTGCAATGCATGGCGGTGGCTGCGCGGGTCGCCATAATGGTCGGTGGTAAAGCCGCCGGCATAGGGTGTGTTGATCGCGACGGCAAAGCCGCGTCCGGTCAGAAACCGGCGGGCGGCGTCGAGGATCGGGGCGGCGCAGGCGGTGCCGTGGCAATCGCCGAGCACGATATCGGCGCCGTCACCACCGCAAGCCCGGCCGGCGGCCGATGGCATCGAATGGCAATCGACCAGCAGATAGCCGCCGAACCGCGCCTCGGTCTCGCACACGAGCCGGTGCAGCGCCCGATGGTAAGGCCGATAGAGCCCGTCGATGCGCCGTCTCGCCTCGGCAAAGCACAGCTTGCCGGCATAGATCTCCTCGCCGCTGGCGACGACCCGGGCGATCGTTCCGAGCCCCATCCGCACCCGTGGCGAGCCGCTATTGACGTAATCCGGCAGGGTGTCCGAGAACATCGCCGGATCGAGCTCCCAGGCCTCGCGGTTGACGTCGAGATAGGCGCGGGGGAACCGGGCCGCCAGCAGCGGCGCACCGAGCGCCGGGGCAGCGGCGAACAATTCGTCGACGAAGCTGTCTTCCGAGCGCCGCAGCGCGAGCGCGTCGAGCCGCGAGCCGGCCAGAAACTCGGCCGGGTAGTCGCAGCCGCTATGCGGCGAGGCGAGGATCAGTGGCAGCCGAACGGTGCCGGGCCGGCGCAGATCGAAAATTGCGCAGGAAAGCTCACAATCCATGTCTCGGAGCTTAGTGCGCCGGCCGCGGGCTGTCATCATCGCGGGGTCGGCCAAGGACCGCGAATTTCCGCGCAAATCCGGCGGCTCAGGCTAGATTGCACCGCATGGCTAAAAGGCTGTCGAAGGAGGTTGGCAATGCGGCGCCGCAGGCTCGGTGAATTGCAGGTTTCGGCCATCGGGCTCGGTTGCGCGACGATGACCCCATTCTATGGCAAGCCCGATCCGATCGCGGCGCTTGCGACCCTCGAACGCGCGCCCGAGCTCGGCGTCGATTTTCTCGACACCGCCGACGCCTACGGGCAGGGGCGCAACGAGGAGCTGATCGCCCGCGCAATCAAGGGACGCCGCGAGCGCTACGTGATTGCCAGCAAGTTCGGCAATATGGGGCGCAATGCCGACGGCTCAGCAGCCGGTGAGGGACGCCCCGAATATCTGCAAAGCGCCTGCGAGCGCAGCCTCGCCCGGCTCGGGACCGATCGCATCGATCTTTATTACATCCACCGGGTCGATCCGACCGTGCCGATCGAGGACACCATCGGCGCGATGGGCGAGCTGGTGCAGGCAGGCAAGGTGCGCCATCTCGGGATCTGCGAGGCCGGCGCCGACACGATCCGGCGCGCGCACCAAACCCATCCGCTCTCTGCGGTGCAGATCGAGTATTCGTTGTGGTCACGCGATGTCGAGAGCGCGATCCTGCCGCTGTGCCGGGAGCTCGGCATCGGCTTTGTCGCCTATAGTCCGCTCGGCCGCGGCTTTCTGACCGGGGCGGTAACCGCACCCGACGATCTCGGCACTGGCGATGCGCGCCGCCGCATGCCGCGCTTCGAAGCAGTCAATCTGCGGCACAACCTCGATCTCGTGGCCAGCTTGCGACGGCTCGCAGCGGCCGAGCGCTGCACCCCGGCGCAGCTGGCGATCGCCTGGCTGCTCGGGCGCGGCGACCATATCGTGCCGATCCCGGGCACCAGCCACCGCGACCGCATCGAGGAGAATGCCGCGGCCGCCGAGCTCGATCTCGCCCCGACCACCTTGCAGGCGCTCGACGCGACGTTCCGGCCGGGCGCCGCCGCCGGTCCGCGCTACGCCGCGGCCTACGCGCGAACCCTCGGGATCTAGGGGGTGGCCTCCTGTTAGCGGCTAGGCCGGGCCGCCGCTCAAGCCCGCCCCGCTGTAGACCGGTTTGGCAAAGCCGGGTGCGGCCGAGATCGCCGGGGGTGGCGCGCTGCCGTCGCGCTGGTAGAGAACCTTGAGCACGACAAACCAGTGGTAATAGGGGTCGAGCACGGTGCCGTCCGGGGTCGCGAGATGACCATCGGCGGTGATCGGCACGTATTTCATCGCCACCGCGTTGTCGACATTGCCGCCAATCACATCGAGCTGCCCGGGCTTGATCGCGACGACGATGTCGCAATGACCGGGGAAGCGTCCGGCCGGCAATTCGTCAAAGGTCACGCGCCGGCCCCGCCACAGGCAGATCAGGTCACCGAGCTGCGGCGCATAGGCCTCGGGCCGCTCGGCGACCAGCGCCACCCCCGGGTCGTGCCGGGCGGCGGCGTCGATGTAGTCGGAATGCGTCTCCGAATAGGGAAAGCTCGACCCGGCGCCGGCCAATCGCATCACATAGGAGATAAAGGCGGCCGACCAGGCGAAATACCCGTCGCGATCGGCCGGGAAAACCTGGCCGTTCTCGTCGTGCTTGCCGGTCCAGCCGCTTTGCCGCCAGCTCGGGTCGAGACCGAGCCACCAATAAAGACCGACCCGCTGCCACAGACCGTCCTCACGCTCTTCATCCTCCGGCAGCTCGGTATTGGGGTAGACTACGGGCTGGCGGAAGGCGCGCCATTCACCGAGCGCGATCTGAACCGCCGCTTCGCGCGCGAAGGGCTCGTAGGGCCAGCGGGCGAAGGGCGGGATATGTGCGGTCAGCGCGGTTCCCACCGGCGGGGTGACGCGCGGTGCCGCGGGCGGCACTGGAGCAACGGCACAACCCGCTAAGAGGAGCACCGAGAGGATCACGGCCGGATGGCGCATGCTCGCCTCGCTTCGCGAAAGTGCTTGGAAGAAAATGTTCGGGTCAGGGTGTGGGCGAGGCGTCCGGCTCGATCGTGTCGGCGGGACCGAGCCTCGACCGCGGCGCCCCTGGCTGGTCCTCCGCCGCTTCGCTCGCATGCCTCGGCCGCGATGGCTCGGTTCGCCACAGACCGATGCCGCCGGTCAGCCCGTCGGTGTTGGCGACGATCGTCACGTCGTCGGGCAAGGTGAGCATCAGCCCTTTGGCATTGCCGCCACCAAGGTAAAGGTGATCAAAATGCACGACTTCGCGCAGGATATCGATCACCCGTGCGACCCGCCTGCTCCACGCCTTCTTGCCTTTTTTCTGGCGGGCGGCGTTGCCGATATACTCATCGTAGGTCTTGTTGCCTCGGACCGGATGATGAGCGAGCTCGAGATGCGGCATGATTTCGCCGTTGCGGAAGATCGCGGTGCCCGCACCGGTGCCAAGGGTCAGCACCATCTCGACGCCAACCCCTTTAATCGCGCCAAAGCCCTGGACGTCGGCGTCGTTGAGCACGCGCACGGGCCGGCCCCAATGCTCGGCCAGCGCCGCCTGCAGATCAAAACCGCCGAGGGTTTCGGTGCCGAGATTGGGCGCTGTCAACACCCGTCCATCGCGGACATAGCCCGGAAATCCAACCGATACCCTCTCGAACTCGCCGAGCGGTGACACCGCCGCGTCGATCGCGCCGATCAGCGCCTCGCGCGCCACCGGTTTCGCCGGGGTCGGCACGCGGTGGCGGTCGCCGACCATCTCGCCCGATGCATCGAGCAGTGCCGCCTTGATGCCGGTGCCACCGATATCGATCGCCAGCGTGCGGGTCTCGTCCATTTTCCCCTTCCGAACCCTTTTGGCCCCCAGACCCTTTTGGCCCAAACCCTTTTGGCCGAGGGCCTAGCTCACGACAATATCACAGTGCGCAGCCGAGCCGCCAAGCCCGGCATCCGCTTTGGCAATTGTTTTCATGGCTGAAAGGCGACGCGTGTGGAACCCTATCGCTGGCGTCTGTCGGGAAGCTTCGCCGCCCATCTGTTCAAGGCCGTGACCCGCCAGCACCACCGCACCCTCGCGCCAGCCCTGTCTCGGCTGGTCCCGGCAGCGGGCATCGTGCTCGACGTCGGCGCGCATGCCGGGCAATTCACCAAGCTGTTCGCCGGCATCGCTTCGGCCGGCCGGGTCTATGCCTTCGAGCCCGGCAGCTATGCCCGTTCGCTGCTGCGGGCGGTGGTGTGGCTGCACCGCCTCGACAATGTCGAAATCCTGCCGCTGGCGCTGGCTGCGGCACCCGGGCTCGCACGCCTCAACCTGCCGATCAAAAACAGCGGCAGCTACGGATTTGGCCTGTCCCATCTCGGTCCGCCGGCCGATCGATGGCACCGGGTCGCCACCGAGCTGGTCGCGCTGACCACGATCGATGCGGTCATCGCGGCGCTCGGTATCGACCGGGTCGATTTCATCAAGGCTGACATCGAGGGCTGGGAGCTGTCGCTGCTGCGCGGTGGCGAAGAGACCCTGCGCCGGTTCCGGCCGCGCCTCTTGATCGAGTTGTCACAGGCCCATCTCGACCGTGCCGGTGACCGGCTCGCCGATGCTTTCGCATTTTTGGACAGGCTCGGCTATGCCGCCTGCGAGCTCGCTGCCGACGGCGCGCTCGTGCCAGTCGCCGGCCCGCATGACGGCGATTTCTGGTTCATCCCCAGCCGCTGAGGCGGCTTCCGGCAATCGGGCAAACCGTAGAGCGCTACACCCGCTCGATCCGGCGCCGGCCAAACATCCCCTCGGGGCGGATCATCAGCACGACGATCATCAGCACATAGGGGACAAAATCCTTGGTGCCGCCACCGACATAGGGGTCGAGATAGCCGGCCGCCAAATTCTCGACGATGCCGACGATCAGTCCGCCGACGACCGCGCCGAGGATCGAATCGAGACCGCCGAGGATCATGACCGGGAACACTTTGAGACCGACCAGTGCCAGCTGGTTGTCGACCCCGAGCATCGCTCCCCAGACGATGCCGCCCAATGCCGAAACGACCCCGGCCAACGCCCAGGCGAGCGCAAAATAGCGCTGCACGTTGATCCCCATCGCCATCGCCACCTGCTGGCCATCGGCGACCGCGCGCATCGCCACTCCAACCCGGCTTTTCAGAAACAGCCAGGTAAAGCCGGCGAGAAACACGAGGCTCACCCCGGCGCCGACCAGCTGGACCGGCGGCACGCTGACAAAGCCGAGCGAGATCGGCAGATCGCCAACCGGGATCGTGATCGCCCGGGTCCCGGCACCGAACGCCAGCACCGCGACACCGCGCAGCACCGCCGCAAGACCGATCGTCGCCATGATCACCGAGATCACCGGTCGGCCGATCATCGGCCGCAGCACGACACGCTCGATCGCAAACCCCAGCGCCACCATGCCGAGGACCGACAGCAAAGCAGCGCTCCAGAACGGCAGTCCGGCGAGATCGCCGGCGCCGGCGGCGATAAAGGCGGCGAACATGACAAATTCGCCCTGCGCGAAATTGATCGCGTCGGTCGCCTTGTAGATCAGCACAAAACCGAGAGCGATCAGCGAGTACATCAGCCCGATCATGATCCCGTTGACGAGCAGGACCAGGGTGAACTGCCAATCGATCGCGGCCATCGCGACGCTCAGGCGAACGCCGCAAGAGGTGCCTCTTCGGCCGCGCCGGAGATCGTGTCGACCGCCATCCTGGCGGCAAGCGTCGCCTTGCGGCCGTCCTCGTACGAGATTTCGGTGACCAGCTCGATCGCATCGTGGCCGCCATAAAACGCGTCCACCACCGCGGCGTATTTCTCGGCGACAAACCGGCGCCGGACCTTGCGGGTCCGGGTGATCTCGTTGTCGTCGGCGTCGAATTCCTTGTTGAGCAGCAGAAAGCGCCGGATCCGCGCTGCCTCGGGCAGGCCGGCGTTGCAGCGCACGATCTCCTCGCCGATCAGCCGGCGCACCTCGGGTCTGGCGCTCAGATCCTGGAACGAGGTGTAGGCGAGGTTGCGGCGCTCGGCCCAGTTGCCGACGGTGCCGAGATCGATCGCGATCATCGCCGTGACAAACGGGCGATCGTCGCCATAGGCGACCGCTTCGGCGATGTACTGGCTGAATTTGAGCTTGTTCTCGATGAATTGCGGGGCAAACGGCGTGCCATCGACGAGCTTGCCGACATCCTTGGCCCGGTCGATGACGACAAGATGCCCGCGCCGGTCGATAAACCCGCTGTCGCCGGTGCGGAACCAGCCCTCGCCATCAACCGCTTCGCCGGTCGCCTCGTCATCCTTGTAATAGCCCTGGAACACCGCACCGGACCGGACCAGCACCTCGCCGCTGTCGGCGATGCGGATCGCGGTGCCCGGGATGGCCGCGCCGACCGTCTCCGGATCGGCCTCGCCGTCGCGCTGCAGCGATGCGAGCCCGGCGAGCTCGGTCGAGCCCCACACCTGCTTCAGATTGATCCCAAAAGAGCGGAAAAAGCGGAACGCATCGGGGCCGAGCGGCGCGCCACCGGTATAGGCCCAGCGCGCGCGGTTGAGGCCGAGCTGGTCGCGCACCGGCCCGTAGACCAGCACCTCGCCGAGCGCCAGGCCGAGACGCTGCGGCAGGGACGGGTTGCGTCCGGCGCCACGCGCAACCTCGACCCGTTCGGCGAGGCGGCGAAAACACTCGAAAGTGTGACGCTTTAGCGGGGTTGCATCGGCGCCGCGCACCCGCAGCTGGGTCAGGAGGTTCTCCCAGATCCGCGGCGGTGCCAGCACCACGGTGGGGCCGAGCTCGCGCAGATCGCGCTGCACCGTGTCCGGCCGCTCCGGACAATTGCAGGTAAAACCGACCAACAGCGTCAGCACCAGCGAGAATAGCGACTCGCCGATCCAGGCCATCGGGAGATAGGACAGCATGCTGTCGGCCGGCCGGATATCCTCGGCGGCGACAAAGCCCTCGGCCGCGGCCAGCAGATTGGCGTGCGACAGCATGACCCCTTTGGGCCGGCCGGTGGTTCCCGAGGTATAGCTCAACAGCGCCGTGTCATCGGGCTGCGTGCGATCGATCTCGGCATCGAGATAACAGCAATGCTCCAGGCCGAATTCGCGGCCCGCGGCCCGCACCTCTTCAAAGGATGCGAGCACTGGCGATGAGTAGTGCCGCATGCCGCGCGGGTCATCATAGATGACGAGCCCGAGATGCGGCAGCCGCGCCTCGAGCGACAGGATCTTGTCGACCTGCTCCTGGTCCTCGGCGACGACCACCCGGATCTCGGCGTGATGCAGCACGTAAGCCATCTCGGCGGCGACCGCGTCCTGATAGACCGGCACCGCGACACCGCCGAGGCACTGGGCAGCGAGCTGCGCCCAATAGAGCCGCGGGCGGTTGTCACCGATCACCGCGAGCCGGTCGCCGCGCCGAAAGCCGCGGGCCGCGAGACCGAGCGCGAAATCCTCGACCTCGCGCGCGTATTGGGCCCAGCTGAACGTCTGCCAGATGCCGCAGCGCTTCTCACGGATCGCAGGATGCCGGGCCATCGTCGCGGCGTTGCGGCGCAGCAGCCGCGGCAGGGTCGCCGGCACCATCGCCGCCGGCACGCCGGTCATTCTGCCGCCTCCCGCCGCAGACCGCCGCCGAGATAGGCGCGGATCACCTCCGGATGGCGCTGGATCTCGGCGGGAGTGCCGTCGGCGATCTTGCGCCCTTGATCAAGCACGCAGACCCGCTCGGAAATGTCCATTACCACCGCCATGTCGTGCTCGATCAGGATGATCGTCGTGCCCCATTCCCGGTTCACCTCGAGAATGAACCGCGCCATGTCTTCCTTTTCTTCCTGGTTCATTCCGCCCATCGGCTCGTCGAGCAGCAGCACCTTGGGGTCGAGCGCCAAAGCCCGGCCGAGCTCGACGCGTTTGCGCAAGCCATAAGCGAGACCGCTGGTCGGCTGTTTGCGCAAATCCTCGAGCTCGAGCAGCTCGATCAGCTCTTCGACCCGGGCGCGATGCCGGACCTCCTCGCGCTGCGCCGGCCCCCAGTACAGAAAGGAGGACAAGATCCCGGCCCGCATCCGGACATGCCGGCCCAGCATGATATTGTCGAGCACGGTCATGCCGCTGAACAACGCGATGTTCTGAAAGGTGCGGGCGATGCCGAGCGCTGCGATCCCGGAAGGGCGGGTGCCGGTCACATCGCGACCTTCGAACCGGATCGAGCCGCTGTCCGGCCGGTAAAAGCCGCTGATGATGTTCAGAAGCGACGTCTTGCCGGCGCCGTTCGGGCCGATGATCGAGGTGAGCCCGCCACGCCGCACCGAGAACGATACATCCGCGACCGCGCGTACCCCGCCAAAATGCTTCGATACCTCGGAAACCGCGAGCACCACCTCGCCGCCCGCGGCCGCCGCCTGGCTGCTCACACTGCCCGACACGGTCCCGTCCGCATATTCTCGCCTGCCAAGAGCCGCCGCTGCCGAGCGCTCAAGGCCGTCATGATGCTGACGCAGGGCAGTGAATGCAACCGCCTCTGTCGCTCTTGCGGCGGATGCGGCACCCATGAAACGATCGGGGGAGCAATGGTCGGCGGCGGAGTGGTTAAGGGATGGCCGAAAGGGAAACGCTGCCGATCACCTTGTTGACCGGCTTTCTCGGCAGCGGCAAGACGAGCCTCTTGCGGCGCGCCCTGGTGTCACCGTCGTTCGCCGATACCGCGGTCGTCATCAACGAGATCGGCGAGATCGCGGTCGATCACCATCTTGTCGATTTTGTCGAGGGCGATGTCGTCGAGCTGCCGGGCGGCTGTCTGTGCTGCGCCGTCCGGGAGGACCTGGCGCGCACATTGCGCGGGCTGATCGATCGGCGTGTGGCGGGCGCGGTCCGGCCGTTTCGCCGCCTGGTTGTCGAAACCACCGGGCTCGCCGACCCCGCGCCGATCCTCTACACGCTCGGCGCCGAGCCGATGCTCGATCACACTTTGCATTTGGCTGCGGTCGTCACGCTGGTCGATGCGGTCAGCGGCGCCGGGACCCTCGATCGCTTTACCGAGGCGGCACGCCAGGTAGCGCTCGCCGACCGGCTGGTCATCAGCAAGACCGATCTCGTCCCACTCGGCGGCGAGTTGAGCGCCCGGCTCGACCGGCTCAATCCGCGCGCGCCGCGAATTTTGGCCGCCGCGTCTGACGATCCTGGTGTGGTGCTGTTCGCGGCCGGCGGCGCCGCCACCCCGGCACCGGCCGCGGGCGAGCCGCATGCCGCGCATACTCACGGGATCGGCAGCTTCACGATCAGCCTCGGCGGCCAATTCAGCCGTCTCGACTTTGCCTGCGCATTGGGCGGGCTCGCCCGGACCCGCGGCTACGACTTGCTGCGGGTCAAGGGCATCGTGTGCTTCTCCGACCGGCCGGAGCGCCCGGCGGTGGTGCAGGCGGCACAGCATGCGATGTTCGCCCCCGAATGGCTCGATCGCTGGCCGCCCGATTGGCCGGCGGATCGCCACGGCAGCCGCAGCCGGCTCGTCTTTGTCGTGCACGGCATCGACCCCGCGGACATCCTCGACCATTTCGCCTTTGCTGCAGCCGCCCCGTGGCCCGGCGACGGGTAATCCGGATCACCGCAATCCTGTAACGGTAGAATTTTCACAGTAAGCGATAGAATTTGCTGGCGGTGCCGGCGAACAGCGCACGCGTCTCGTCCAGCGAACAGCCGGCGGTGATGCGCTTGAAGGCGTTCCACAGCACCGCATAGCCGCAGCTGCCCTTGTCGACCGGGAAATTGCTCTCGAACATCGCTCGTTCCGGGCCGAACGCGGTGACACAAGTCTCGATATAGGGTCGCCAAACCGCGGCCAGCTCTTCCGAGCTCGGCGGCAGCTCATGGGTGTGCACATCAAAGCCGAACATCCGCATGCCGAGCCCGCCGAGCTTGATGTGCATGTTGGGGCAGGCCGCGAGCTCGCCGATCCGGGCGCTCCACTCGGCGAACACCGCGTCGCGGCGTCCGGCATAGGGGCCGAGACCGATCGCGCCGCCGACATGATCGAGCACGATCTGCGTCTCGGGGAAGGCGCGCGCCAGATCGACGAGCTCGCCGAGCTGGGTGTGGTAGGCCCAGGCGTCAAAACCGAGCCCGAGCGGCGCCAGCCGGGCAAAGCCTTCCCGCACAAGCGGGTTCGCCAGGAGCCCGGCCGGCCGGTTGACCATCGAGCCCCAGGCCGGCTGGTCCGGGTCGGTCGCGGTGATAAAGCGGATACCGCGAAACCGGCCGCCGCCCGCCGCGATCTGTGCTTCGAGCACCTCCTCGACGGCAGCACCGAGCGCCAGATCGGCATAGCCGACAATGCCGGCACAGACCCGTGTCGCGCCATAGGCGCCGCTGGCGCTCATCGCCGCGACACCGTTGGCAAACTCGACCTCGCCGACCGGGCGCAGCTCGGTGCGACCATGGGCGCGGTACATCGACAGCCATTCGAGATAGACGGTCTTGGTGATGTTGTGGCCGCTGCCGGTGTCGGCCAGCAGCTCGGGCAGCAGATAACGGCCGGTCTCGGGCCGGTTGACCAGGTGGTGGTGCGGATCGACGATCGGCAGGGCGGGATCGATGATCTCCTCGCGGCGCCGGTCGAGCCAGTCCGGACGCACCGCCAGGTGCAGGCTGGTCGGGGCTGGCGGGGTTGCGCTCGGCATCGATGGTCCTCCCTTCGTTCGCGGCGGGTCCCTGCTCACTATCACGATCGGCATCCGGCGTGTCGGGTGTTTGACCCGCGCCGCGCGATATGCGGCACCGGATGGCTTGAGACCGCGGCGCGATTTGTAGCACTGTGCCGCGAACCGCAGACCAGCGTCACAGGCCAGCGTCACAGGCCAGCGTCACAGGAGGAATCATGAAGATCGGTTTTGTCGGGCTCGGCATCATGGGGCGGCCAATGGCCCTCAACCTGATCAAGGGCGGGCACGAGCTGTTCGTCCATGACAAGTTCACGATGCCGCAGGATGTGCCGGCCGCCGGCGCCACCGTCTGCGACGGCTCAAGAGCGGTCGCCGAGCGCTCCGACATCATCATCGTGATGGTGCCCGACACGCCCGATGTGAAGGCGGTGCTGTTTGATCCCGGCGGGGTCGCCGAGGGGCTGGCGGCGGGCAAGCTCGTTGTTGATATGAGCTCGATTTCGCCGATCGAGACCAAGGAATTTGCCGCCGCGATCAACAAGCTCGGCTGCGATTACCTCGACGCGCCGGTCTCGGGTGGCGAGGTCGGCGCCGAGGCCGCCAGCCTGACGATCATGGTTGGCGGACCCGAACGCGCCTTCGCCCGGATGAAGCCGCTGTTCGATCTGATGGGCAAGAACATCACGCTGGTTGGCGGCAATGGTGACGGCCAGACCACCAAGGTCGCCAACCAGATCATCGTCGCGCTGACGATCGAGGCGGTTGGCGAGGCGCTGCTGTTCGCGTCAAAGGCCGGAGCCGATCCGGCCAAGGTGCGCCAGGCGCTGATGGGCGGGTTCGCCTCTTCGCGCATCCTCGAAGTGCATGGCGAGCGCATGATCAAGCGCAGCTTTGATCCCGGTTTCCGCATCGAACTGCACCAGAAGGATCTGAACCTGGCACTGCAAGGGGCCCGCGCCCTCAACCTGTCATTGCCCAACACCGCGACGACGCAGGAACTGTTCAACGCCGCCGCAGCACTTGGCGGCAAAAGCTGGGACCATTCCGGCCTGGTGCGCGTGCTTGAGCACCTCGCCCACCATCAGGTGGCCCAGGGCTAGCGATACCGGCTCCGCGGCCCTGCCCCGAACCTCTCGGCGGTTGCCGGGGCGAGGGAGTGAAGCGCGAATCATTTGGTCAAAAGAGCGCCTTCGCCCTCTCGGTCTGCATGAGAGGGGCGGGCGGCCCGGTCTGGTCCGATCAGGCCTTCTTCGTACCTAGAACGCGGTCGAGCGCCTGCACTGCATTGTCGGCGCCGGGCTCCGTCTCGGCGAAGGCCGTGGCCAGGTAGGCGTAGAGCTCCGCGACCCCGGCATAGATGTCGCGCGACGGCGGGTTCGCTTCGAGAAAGTCCGAGATCTCCTGCATCTCGGCGACCCAGCGATAGGCCTTGTCGTACATCCGCGGGATATTGCTGCGGAAGCGGGCGAGCATCTGCGGCTGGCTCTCGGTCAATTCGGCGATCAGCGCCTCACCGCAGCCAAAGCGGGCAGCACCGAGCAGCATCGCCGCGGCGATCGCGGTCGTCCCCTTGGTGATCCCGGCGTAGGACATCTTCAGCGCCGAGGCGGCGCCGACCGGCCCGTCGATCACGCGCCAGTCGATGCCCCAGTCGCGCAATATTGCGGTCTGGCCGGCGGTCGGACCCGAAGCATAGATCGTGGGGCTGTAATTCGGCCGCGGCGGCCCGCCGATGATCCCGGCATCGACAAAATCGGCGCCGGTTGGCGCGATGATCGCGCCGATGCGGATCGTGGTCTGCGGGCTGACCGCGTTGCAATCGACATAGGCGGGCTTGCGGTCGAGTGCTCCGAACGCCGGCGCCAGCTTCCGTGCCAGCGGCTCGGCTTCGCTGGGCGGCAGGATCGACAGAAAGAAATCGGCGCCGGCGAGGAGCGTCTGCTCGTCTGCCGCCGGCATCATGCCGGCCGCCCGCGCGCGCTCGGCGCTCTTCGCACTGCGGCCCGAGAGCAGCGTGCGCACCTCGGCACCGCTTTCGTGCAGCCGGCGGCCAACCCCGGCCCCCATCATCCCCTGCGCAATGATCGCGACGACGGTCATACGATGCTCCGATCCAACCCGATTGGCCCTCACCCTATCGGCGGGAAGCGGTGTTGGGAAGGCTCGGGCGCCAATGCTGCGAACGCCGCCTGCTGCTCGGCCCAGTGCTGCGTCAACCGGCCGATTGCCGCCGGGTCGGCGCCGGCCGCGCGCCAACCGCGGCGCAGCGAGGCGAGCCGGTCGAGCCGGTCCTGCCATTCGGGGCCGAGCATCCGCTCCAGCTGTTGCCGCAGCAATGC
This sequence comes from Allostellaceae bacterium, assembly GCA_050729795.1. Lineage (GTDB taxonomy): Bacteria > Pseudomonadota > Alphaproteobacteria > ATCC43930 > CGMCC-115725 > AP-15. Next base: position 18,904 of record JBOHME010000052.1, read on the forward strand.
CGCGAGCCCCGGGCTCTTGCCGTTGGTCGAAATCGCCACCGTCAAATCGCCGCGACGCAAGACCGCGGCTGAATGAAAGTCGCTGTGATGGGCATCATCCTCGACATTGACCAGCACACCCGCCTGCTGCGCCATCACGGTCAGCCCGGCCATTTCCGCATCGGCGACCCCGGCGATAAAGACGAGCCGCGCCCGCGCGATCGCTTCGCACGATGGCAGATGCCGGTGCAACCGTGCACCGGCGAGCGCCGCAAGTGCCGCGTCCGGGGTGGGGCTATAGACTTCGAGCCAAGCGGCGCCGGCCTCGTCGAGCAGCCGCAGCCGCCGCAGCGCCGCGGGCCCGTCGCCGACCAGCAGCACCCGGATGCGCGACAGATCGACGCTAATCGGCAGCATCCCGCCGCGCCTCTTTGTCAGCCTCGGCGAGCGCCTGCTGCAGTGCCGGAACCCCGCGGCGGTGGCAGAAATCGCCAAACCCCTCGTCCGGATCACGATCGGCCGCGTAGAGCGCAAAGAGCGGATCGAGCGCGGCACCGATCCCGCGCAGCGCCACCTTGTCGGCGATCAGCACATTCTGCCGCGTCCCCTCGAAATCGCCGCCGACAAACAAGGCGTAATAGCCCGGCATGCGCCCGACGACGCCGATATCGCCGGTATAGGGCCGCGCGCAGCCATTGGGGCAGCCGGTGATGCGGATGCTGAGCCGCTCGTGCTCGACCCCGTAGCGGGCGAGCCGGTCGGTGATCGACCCGACGATATCGTCACGTACCCGCTCGGCTTCGGTCAGCGCGAGACCGCAGGTCGGCAGCGCCGGGCAGGCGAGCGCCCACCGCTCGGCCGGCAGCAATTCCTCGGCAAGGCGCACGCCATGCTCGCGCAGCAGTGCGTCGATCGCCTCGCGATCCTCGGGGTGGACGTCGCGGATCAGGGTGTCCTGGCTCGGCATCAGCGTCGGGTGGACGCGAAAGCGCGTGACGATTTCGCGCAGCGCGGTGCGCAGCCTCGAGCCGCCCCGATCGACGATGCGGCCATTCGCAATGGGGATGCCGAGATAAAGCCGGCCGTCGCCTTGCTCGTGCCAGCCGAGATGGTCGGGCACGACAAAGTGCGGCATCGGCCGGCACGGTTCGAGCGGCTTGCCGAGATCCTCCTCGAGCCGCGCGCGCGCCCAGTCCTCGCCGTTTTCGGCGATCACATATTTGAGCCGCGCGTGGCGGCGATTGGCGCGGTCGCCCCAATCGCGATGCAGCCGCACGACCGCGGCGGCGGCTTCGAGGAGATCGTCGGGCTCGACAAATGCGACCGGGGTGGCGAGCCGCGGATAGGTCTTCGGGTTGTTGTGGGTCATGCCGTGGCTGCCGCCGAGCAGAAAATTGTACCCGGTCAGCCGGCCATCGACCCACAGCGGCACGATCGCCAGATCGTTGGTCAGGACGTCGATCGAATTGTCCTCGGGGACGGCGAGGCCGATCTTGAACTTGCGCGGTAGATAGCGCTCGCCGTAGAGCGGGTCGGGCGGCTCGCCCATACCCGTATCCTCACGCCATTCGGCGCCATCGACCCAGATCTCGTGATAGGCGCGAGTGCGCGGCAGCATGTGGGTCGCCAGCCTCCGCCCATCCGCTTCGAGCTTTTCATGGACCCGGTCGCGGATCGGCGCCGGTCCGATCGTCACGGTGCGCACGACATCGCCGCAGGCCGCCAATGTCGTCAGCAAGGCCTTGTTGACTTCGCCGATCACCGCTTTGAGCCCGGATTTGACGACGCCGTGGAACTGGATGCTCTGGCGTGTGGTGACCCGCAGCGAGCCGTCCCCCCAGCGCTCGGCGATCGCATCGAGGACGAGGTATTGCGTGGCTGTCAGGCGCCCGCCGGGGATCCGCACCCGGACCATGAACTGCCAGTGCTTGTCCTCGCCGCGCTGCTTGAGAGCCGTAGCGCTGTCGCGATCATAGCCCTGATAGGTGCCGTGAAACTTTAAGAGCGAATACCCCTCCTTGTCGAAGGGGTTCGCCAAATCCACGAGATCGCGGGCGATATGGCCGCGCAACTGGCGGCTCTGCTGTTTGACCGCCTCGGCTTTCGAAATGTTTTCTATCTGAGCCATATCGCCCTCTGCCGGCGCGGCGGCAAAGACCGCCTCTGCGATGTGGCTCAGATAATTACAACACGCCCTATATGTCAATGCGCTCGGATATTACCGTCATTTGTCGTTAAACCCGTCCCAGCGCCCGCTCGATATCGCTGATCAGATCGGCCTCGCCTTCGAGCCCCACCGAGAGCCGCACCAGCTGGTCGCCGATGCCGAGCTCGGCCCGCGCCTCGGGCTGGAGGCGCGAATGGGTCGTCGTCGCCGGATGGGTGACGATGCTCTTCGCGTCACCAAGATTGTTCGAGATGTCGACAAGACGCAGCGTATCGAGAAAGCGGAAGCATTCCTCCTTGCCGCCGGCCACATCAAAGCAGACAAGGCTGCCGCCCGCTGCCATCTGGCGCCGCGCCAATTCATATTGCGGGTGGCTCGGCAATCCCGGATAGAGCACGCGGGTGATCTTGGGATGCGCTTCGAGGTGGCGGGCGATCGCGATCGCGGTGCGGCATTGCCGCTCGACGCGCAGCTCCAGTGTCTCGAGCCCTTTCAACAGCAGCCAGGCGTTGAACGGGCTCAATGACGGCCCGGTGTGGCGGTAGAAGGTGCCGAGATCGTCCTTGAGAAATTTCTCGGAGCAAAGGATGGCGCCGCCGAGCGCGCGCCCCTGCCCGTCGATGTGCTTTGTCGCGGAATAGACGACGACATCGGCGCCGAGTGCCAGCGGCTTTTGCAAGAGCGGGGTCGCGAAGACATTGTCGACAAAGAAGAGGCCGCCGGCGCGATGCGTGAGCCGCGCCACTTCGGCAAGATCGACGAGCTCCATCGCCGGGTTCGACGGGCTCTCGCAAAATGTCGCCGCCGCACCACCGGCGAGTGCGGCTTCCCAGGCACCGAGATCGCGGCCATCGACGAGCACCGTCTCGATCCCCCAGCGCGGCAACAGATCGGCGACGATGTAGCGGCACGAGCCGAACAAGGCGCGGCTCGATACCACCCGCTGGCCGGCACGCAGCCGGCAGGCGAGTGCCGTGAACACCGCCGCCATGCCGCTCGCGGTGGCGCGACACGCCTCGGCCCCCTCGATCAGCCGCAGCCGTTCCTCGAACATCGTTACGGTCGGATTGCGGTAGCGCGAATAGACGTAGCGCGAGCCTTCATTGGCAAAGGCGGCTTCGGCTGCGGCGGCGTCCTCGTAAACGAAACCCGAGGTCATAAACAATGCCTCGCAGGTCTCGGCATGCGGGCTGCGCGTGGCGCCGCCGCGCACCAGGATGGTCGCGGGCGAGACGGTAGCAGCGAGTTCGGCGGGCAGGACGGGTTTGGTCATCGGCAGGTCTCTCCAATCCGAGGCCGCGCCGCTGCCGAAGCGAAGAAAAGCCCCGGTCCCGCGCGGGCCAGGGCTCTTTTCAGAACACCCGACCTTTTAGCGCTTTTTTAACGTGGCCGCAAGCCGGTCGGCTCAAATCCACCACGATGCCGGCTGGTAGCGCGCTCAGAACCGCTATGTCAAGCGCGATTTCGCCGCGCTCGCGGAGGCACGAGAGCCGGTTATGCGCTATTTCAGGCAGCGGTCCCACATCACGAAGACCCCGCTCCAGGTCTCCTCGGCCGCGAGCGTGTCGTAGCCGCAGGTGATCGCCACGGCTTGTCACGCCGGTTTTTGCCGCGATAGGCTTAGCCGATGGCGCGGGTCGATCCATTGGAACAGCCAGGAATTCGCGGCTTTCTGCACCAGCCCGAAGGCGCCGACGAGGGTGGGCTGGTGCTGACCCATGGCGCCGGCGGCGATTGCCGTTCGCCGCTGCTAGTGGCCGTGGCCGACGCCTTTTGCCACCGCGGCATTGCGGTGCTGCGCTGCGACCTGCCGTTTCGCCAGCGCCGCGCCAAGGGACCGCCGTCGCCGGCGCATGCGCCCGCCGACCGCGAGGGGTTGCGCCTTGCGGTTGCCGCGCTGCGCGCGATCGTGTCGGGTCCAGTCTTTCTCGGCGGCCAATCCTATGGCGGGCGCCAGGCGAGCCTGCTCGCGGCCGATCTGCCCGAGCTGGCCGCGGGGCTGCTGCTGTTCTCCTATCCGCTGCACCCGCCCGGCAAACCACAGCGATTGCGCAGCGAGCACTTTCCCCGGCTGCGGGTCCCGGTCGTGTTTGTCCAGGGCGCCGCTGATCCATTCGCCTCGATCGCCGAATTGGAAGCGGCGCTGGCACTGATCCCTGCGGCGACGCGGCTTATCCCGATCCCCGGCGCCGGCCACGACCTGAAGCGCGGCCGCTTCGACCTCGATGCGGTCGCAGAGGAATTTCTCAAGCACAATGGTCCTGACCCCTCGCCGGGCGGAGCGATCAGAAGCCGCTTGTGCTGATGGTCAAGCAGCTCGGAAGCGCACTACCGTCACAGCCGGCTCGAAGGCATCTTACGTTCGTCGAGCGGGCCGGGACAGTAAATGTTTTGGGAGCTCCGAGACTCTAGCGCCGAAATGCCCTGTTGGGCAGACCAGACTGTCGTTTCATCGATGACAGATTTACCGATTTTATGTCATCCCCATCTCTGCCAGAGACAGTCACGATCCTTCGGACTTGATCCACCATCCCCACATATTGCCGATGGCTAGTCGCGCCGTGGCGACCTAGCAGGAATTCGTGGGCAAGAAGAATTGCGATGAAATCTCTGTACTTCACACCGTACAGGGTAGGCCGAAACTCTGTCGGCCACCACCATTGGATTTGTGAAACAGCATAGTTATGATCGCACCAAGGGCGAATTTCGTTCGCACAGGCCAAGGCGCACGTCTATCGAGGAGGCGAACCTGATCATCCCCTGGAAGCGTCACAACGTATTCGATGTAAGAGTGAATCGCTTCGCTCAACTTCCTGGAGACATCGGCGAACGAATCACCTTGGACCGCTATATCCAAATCAAGGCAGATAGCCTCCCAGGAGTCGTCTCTCCCCGCGGCATAGCAAGATAGAACCCTCTCACGCATTCACGAAACTCCGCAGGCCGAAAATCGGCCAGGGCTCCCATTAACGATTTCCGGGAATGTCAAGCATTACCTATCTACGATTCCTCAACGGCCTCAATAGGCGGAATATGGAGCGGTGGGCGGCCATCGTCAAACAATTCGACAAACTGCGTGAGACCGCACACGTTGAGGCTAGCCAAAATCCGCCGGGAACCCTCAATATCTTGAGTGGCCCACTGCGACGCGCGCCAACCGCAGAAAAATGCAAAACCACCATCGCGTTTAGCGCAATTCAGACGCGCGTAGGCTGCATACCTTAGATCTGCCGTAGGTGCGACCGCGGATACACAATTCCGGAAAGAACCGGTTTTCATAATCTCCGGGACTGCCCAGTCGGGGACCCTCCGGATGACCAGCCCTGGCGAGGGGTTTACCCACACGCGAGTGGGTGGGCGATCAGGCCTTGCGGCGGCGGCGTGGTGCGGCTTCGCCGGCGGCCTCCGCGGCCGGTTCGTCGCGCGGCTTGCGGCGGCGCGGTGTGGGCACCGGTTCGGCCGCGGGTGCCTCTGCCGTCTCGCGCCCGCCCGAAACCGGCAGCAGCAGCGAGGCTTGGCGTCGATCGCCGGCCGCTCTCGGCCGCTTTGCCGCCCCGCCGGCGGCTTTTCCGGCACCCGATGCCTCCTCGCGGGCAAGGCTGCGCTTTAGCGCGTCCATCAGGTTGATGACCTTGGCCGGTTCGGCGATCGCCGGGGTCGTTCCCTTGATCTCACCCTTGATCTTGCTCTCAACCAATGCGTGCAACGCATCCTGGTAGCGATCGCGGAAGTTCGCCGGCTCAAAGGCTCCGGATTTGCGCTCGATGATCGTTTCGGCGAGCGCCACCAGCTCGGGATCGACCTCACCCTTGCTGCTTGCGGCGAATTCGGCCGCTCGAACCTCGTCGCCGGCGCGCAGAGTCGACATCATGAGCCCGGCATCGCGCGGCTCGACCAGCACCAGTCGCTCGCGGCTCGACAACGTGATGCGACCGACCCCGACCCTGCCGGTGCGCGCCATCGCCTCGCCGATGACCCGGAAGGTTTCGGTCGCGATCTCCCCATCGGGATAGATGTAGTAGGGAGCATCGAGATAGAGCGGATCGACCTCGTCGCGGCTGACAAAACGGTCGAGATCGATGATCTTTGATGACTCGATCTGCAGGTTCTGCAGCTCCTCGTCGGTGAGCGTGACATAGCGGCCACGATCGAACTCGTAGCCCTTGGCGATCTGATCGCGGCCGACCTCGGCGCCGGTCTTCGAGTCGACCAGCCGCTGTGAGACGCGGTTTCCGGTCTCGGCATTGAGCTGGTTGAGCCGAATTCGCTTGGCCTCGGTGGTCGCCGGGGTCAGATAGACCGGGCAGGTGACGAGAGAAAGACGCAAAAACCCGGTCCAGCTCGCTCGCGGCATGCCGATCTCCTATGCAGCAGCGTTTACGAACCACATTATGCGTCGTGCCGCAACGTCAAGGCGCCACAAGCAGCGCCGGGACGCGGCTTTGACGAAGGACCGGCGACGATGGCGCTGACCGAATACCGCCGCAGGCGCGATTTCCGCCGAACCCCGGAGCCGGCCGGCAGCGCCGACGCCGCCCATGCCGCGGTGCATGCGGGCGCATCCGGCCCGCTGTCCTTTGTGATCCAGAAGCACGCGGCGCGCCGGCTGCACTACGATTTCCGGCTCGAGCTCGACGGTGTGCTGAAGAGCTGGGCGGTGCCCAAGGGGCCAAGCCTCGACCCTGCCGAAAAGCGCCTCGCCGTGCATGTCGAAGACCATCCGCTCGAATATGGCGGGTTCGAGGGTGTCATCCCCGAGGGCGAATATGGTGGCGGCTCGGTCCTATTGTGGGACCGCGGCAGCTGGAACCCGGCCGATCCAGACCCGACCGAAGCCTATGCGAAGGGCAATCTCAAATTCACCCTCGACGGCGAAAAGCTGCATGGCAAATGGGCGCTGGTGCGGATGGGCGGCAAAGCTGCCACCGAGCGGCGCGAGAACTGGCTCCTGATCAAGGAGCGCGACGCGGCGGCGAGGCCGAAGAGTGGTGATGCGGTGGTCGCCGACCAGCCGCTCAGCGTCGTTTCCGGCCGCGGGCTCGACGAGATCGCCACCGACCGTGACCGGGTGTGGGGGCCGAACGGCGAGGAGACACCGCGCTCTGCTGGCGGATCACGTGACCACCCCGATCCGGCGCGGCTTGCCGGCGCGCGAAGGGGCCGAATGCCGGCCCGCCTGCAGCCGCAACTGGCGACCGCGACCGGTGCTGCGCCGGACGGCCCGCAATGGTTTCACGAGATCAAGCACGACGGCTATCGGCTGATCGCGCGCATCGACAGCACCCGGCCTGACAGCACCCGGCCTGACAGCGCCGGGCCTGACAGCGCCGGGCCTGACGGGGGCGGCGTCCGGCTCTCGACCCGCGGCGGGCTCGACTGGACCGGGAAGTTTCCGGCGCTCGTCGCGGCGCTCGCGGCGCTCCCGATCGAGGCGGCATTGATCGACGGCGAGCTCGTCCACCTCGAAGCCGATGGCACCAGCGATTTCGGCCACCTGCAGGATGCGATCGCCAACGGCAGGACCGACGAGCTCGTGTTCTACGCGTTTGATCTGCTGCATCTCGACGGCTACGATCTGACCGGGGCAAGCCTCGAAGACCGCAAGGCGGCGCTGGCGCAAATCATTCCGACGCATTCCGCCGGCATGCTGCGCTACAGCGACCATCAGGTGGGGCAGGGTCCCGAATTTTTCCGGCACGCCTGCGGCTACCAGCTGGAGGGGATCGTTTCGAAGCGCCGCGACCGCCCGTACCATCCCGGCCGCGACGACAGCTGGCTCAAGATCAAATGCGCGAACCGCGATGAATTTGTCGTGATCGGCTTTACCGATCCGGCCGGCCACCGAGAAGGGTTGGGCGCGCTGCTGCTCGGCTACTACGACCGGCATCGCGCGCTGCATTATGCTGGACGGGTCGGCAGTGGTTTCGGCGATGCCCAATTGGCCGCGTTGCGGGCGCGGCTCGATCCGTTCGCGCGCAAGGAGGCGCCGCTCGCCATCGGCGCGTTGCCAAAGCGTGTCTTGCTCAAGGGCGTGCATTGGACACAGCCGGCGCTGGTCGCCGAGGTGCGCTATGCGGGCTGGACCGCCGACCAGGTGCTGCGGCACGCAACGTTTATCGGGTTGCGCGAGGATAAGAACGCGGAGGAGGTGGTGCGCGAGACCGAGCCAATGGCGGCTTCGTCCGATCGGGTTGCGGCGCCGGCACCGGCGCATATCGCCCGCGACGGCAGCAGCGAATTCGAGGGCGTCCGGCTGACCCATGCCGAGCGCGTGCTCTATCCCGGCGAAGGCATCACCAAGCTCGATCTGGCGCATTATTACGCCGCGATTGGCGACTGGGCCCTGCCGCATCTCGGACACCGGCCGCTGAGCCTGGTGCGCTGCCCGAACGGTGAGGGTGGCGAGCAGTTCTTTCAGAAGCACGCCGGTGCCAGCGTGCCCGAGGCGGTGCGGCGGATCGAGATCGACGGCGAGAATCATCTTGCGCTCGATGATCTTGCGGGTCTTGTGGCACTGGTGCAGATCGGCGTGCTGGAAATTCACCCGTGGGGCTCGACCACCGATCGGATCGAGACCCCCGACCGCGTCACGTTCGATCTCGATCCCGATATCGGCCTTCCTTGGGCGCAGGTCACCGCGGCCGCGCTCGAAGTACGCGACGCGCTGACCGGTCTCGGGTTGTCGAGCTTCGCCAAGACCACCGGCGGCAAGGGATTGCATGTCGTGGTTCCGCTCACTGCGAGGCTCGACTGGGAAGCGATCAAAACCTTCTCGAAGGCGGTCGCCGAGCAGATCGCGGATCAGAGCCCACAGCGTTACACGACGAACCAGTCGAAACGGGCGCGTCAGGGCCGCATCTATATCGATTACTTGCGCAACAGCCGCGGTGCCACGGCGATCGGCGCCTATTCGACGCGGGCCCGACCGGGTGCCACAGTGGCGACACCGGTGTTCTGGGACGAGGTCGAAGCGGGCGTGCGCCCTGAAGGCTTTACCGTCACCACCATTCCCGACCGCCTGGCGAAGCTCCAATCCGACCCGTGGGCCGAGATCGGCAAGGTCAGGCAGACGGTCAGCGCCGCGGCGCGACGCAAGCTTGGGCTGTGAGCCTCGGGCCGACACGAGCGCGCCGGCAACCCCGGCCGGGTATATTGGCCGCGCCTGGCGTGGCGGCGGCGCCATCGGCGAGCGTGGAGCGGCCGCATGCCGCGATGGCAAAGCTGCGCCGCGGATGTTCGCGGCTCGGCATGGTGCTGGCGATGCTGTGGTTCGTCTACTGGACCTGCGCCTATATCGTCACACCGCAGATTTCGGATAATTCGCCGGTTCTGGTCCGCCCGACGCTGTCTTTCACGTCCGACATCGTGCTGATCGACACTGCCATCCTCGGCCTGTGGTGGATCGTTGCGGGCCTGCGGCCGGATTAGCACCCTTGGATTCCGGATTAGCACTCTTGATGGGGTGGACGGCCCCCGCTCTCGGGCATCGATGTGCCACAACGTGGTCGTCTGTGAACGCCACAACGAGAGGAGCCGTCCGCCATGCAGATTACCACCATCGGTTTGGATATTGCGAAACA
>JBOHME010000053.1:0-28255 GCA_050729795.1 Allostellaceae bacterium
TAATTGGTGCCCCAGCGTCCGAACCAGCTGCCGTCCGGCTCCTGCTCGCGGCGCAAAAAGGCGATCGCCGCTGCGACCGCAGGACGGGTCCGCTCAGCGCCGAGCTGGGCGAGCAACCCGAGGCAACGGGCGCTGACATCGGCGGTCGGCGGATCGAGCAGCGCGCCATGATCGGCAAACGGGATATGGTTCAGATAGAAGTGCGTGTTGTCCGCGTCGAACGACCCCCAGCCGCCGTTGCGGCTTTGCATGCCAATGATCCATTCCGCTGCGCGATCGACCCCGGCGCGGTAGCGAGCACGATCGAACCGGTCGAGCGCGAGCCCGACTGCGGCGGTGTCATCGACGTCGGGATAATAGGGGTTTTCGTATTGAAACGCCCAGCCGCCCGGCCGCAGACCCGGGCGCGCCGCCGCCCAATCGCCCTCGGTCTCCAGCACCTGTCTCGCGGCGAGCCAGTCGAGCGCCCGCCCGATCGCAGGTTCGAGATGTGGCTCGCCGGTGTCGATCAGGGCATGACAGGCGAGTGCCGTGTCCCAGACCGGCGACAGGCAGGGTTGGCAATAGCTGCGCCCGGCGGCAGCGACCACGAGCTTGTTGATCGCCGCGACAGCCATGCGCCGGTCGGGGTGGTCCTCGGTGTAGCCGAGGCAATCGAACACCATCAGCGAGTTCGCCACCGCCGGAAAGATCCCGCCGAAACCGTCCTCGCCGTTGAGCCGCTCGGTCACAAAAGCCACCGCCCGGCCGATTGCGCGCCGCCGTGGCCCCGCAGGGAACCAGGGCTCGGCGATCCGCAGCACCCGGTCGAGCAGCCCGAACACGACCGCCCAGAGCGAGGTCGTCGATCCGCCGATCCAGTTGCGCACCTGTTCCGGGGGCTCGGCAAACAGCTCCCGGATCGTGATCCCGTGGGGATTGCGCGCGCGCGGGCGCAACGCCATCAGCACCAGAAGCGGCACCAGCACGGTGCGCGACCAGTACGAAACCTTGGTCAGGTGAAACGGCGACCAGCGCGGCAGCAGCATGATCTCGACCGGCATCACCGGCACCGCGCGCCACGGGACCTCGCCGAACAAGGCGAGCAGGATGCGCGTGAACACATTGCCGCGCCGCGCCCCGCCCCGCGAGAGGATCGCTCGCCGTGCGCGGATCATGTGCGGCGCGTCCGCGGCATCGCCGGCGGCCTTTAGCGCGAAATAGGCCTTGACCGAGCAGCTGATGTCGAGCGCCCCGCCGTGGAATAGGGGCCAGCCGCCGTCCTCGCCCTGCTGGTCGCGAATAAAGCGGGCGATGCTTGCTTCCCGCTCGGGCTCGATGCGGCCGAGATAATGCTGCAGCAGGACGTATTCGGAGGGGATCGTCGCGTCGGCTTCGAGCTCGAAGCGCCAATGGCCATCCGGCTGCTGCACACCGGTCAACGCCGCCGCGGCGCTGGCCACGGCGCGGTCGAGGTCGCGCGGGCGGAGCCGGTCGGGGGCGATCGGGACGGCGGTCTCGCCGGAGATTGCTGGCGCGGAGTTCATCGATATTGGTGCCGTTGTTGCCGCTTCCAATCGCGCGGTCGGGCCAAGCGTGGGCGAGCCACATTCTTCGGTAGCGGGGCAGCCTCGGGCCGCCGCCCCGCCGTCACTATGCGGGCGGCGGAGAGGCCGGAGCGAATAGCGCCCTCGATCGTCGCCGGCAAGCCGGTTGCCATGTAGTCGCCGGCCAGCACCAGGTTCGACCAGCGCGTCACCGGCGCCGGGCGTCGCCGCAGCTGTTCCGGGCTGGCGAGAAATGTCGCCCGCCTCTCCTTGACGATGCGCGCTGCCGGCACCGGTACCGGCGGGAGCCGGTAGGCGGCCGCGACATCGCGCCACAAAATCTCCTGCAGCGCCGCAGCCGAGCGGTCGACAATCCGGTCGGCGGCGCTGACCGTGACCGAGAGCACGCTGCGCTTGCGAAACACCCACTGGGCCGTGCCGCCGACGATGCCGATAAAAAGGGGTGCCCCGGGCGGCGCCGAGCAGCGGAAATGGGCATTGACGATCGGCGAAAACGCATCCGGTACCACGAGTTCCGGCACCATCCGGGCGGCGATCGTCGCCGGCACCGCCAGGACCAAATCGTCCGTCGCGCCGAGCGTCACTGTCTCGGTTTCAAAGGCGAGACGGGTCACCCGATCGGCGGTGAGTTCGAGGGCGCGCAACCGCGTGCTGAAACGGACCTCGGCGCAGGCCTTTCGCAAGGTGTCGAGCGCCGGTTCGACAAACGTCTCCGACAGGCCTGAGCACGGCAGCAGCGGGCGGCATTGGGCGCCGCCGCGACCCAGGGTTTCGGCCAGGACGTGCCAGAAGAGCCGCGCCGAGGCATGCTCGACACCGCTGTTGAGCGCGGCCACGGCGAGCGGCTCCCACAGGCGGCGGAACAGCAAGCGATCGCGGTCGAGCCTCTCGGCGACGGTCGCCGCCGCGCCCGCCGAACGCAGCTTCAGCGCTTCGAGATAATCCGTGGCGTGGCTGCCGGGAACCCGTCGCGCCGCCCGCAGGACCCACCACGGGGCCGCACCCGGGTTCGGCCGCAGCTGCCAGCGCTCGCCGCTCGCGGCGTCGAAAAACCCAAATATCGCATCAGCCGGTCCGGCGATCGTATCGAGGCTGCCGATGCGGCCGAGATAGCCGAGCGTGTCGCGGTTGCCGGACAGCACCAGATGGTTGCCGTTGTCGATGCGGCAGCCGAGCGCGGCGTCAAAATACGAGCGGCAGCGGCCGCCGGCCTGGCCCGTCGCTTCGTAGAGCCGCACCTGGTGCCCGCCGGCGGCGAGCTCGACCGCCGCCGCGAGCCCGGCGAGCCCGGCGCCGACGACATGCACCCGTCCGAGCTGCCGTCCACCATTCATATCTGGCCGCTCATATCAGGCCGCTCATATCAGGCCATGGCGCAGCACCAGCCAAAGCTTCAGCCATTTTGGCAGGCTGACACGAGCCGCGGGGTCGTGCCATTCGCCGCGCAGCAGCTCGCGCAGGGTCGCACGATAGAGGGCGGCCATGACCGCGGCCGGCCGCATCGCCCGCCGCTGGCATTGCTTCATCCCCTCTGCGCTGTCCTCGAAATGCTGGTCAGCGATCGCCGCGAGCCCGCGACAGACGGCCGGCAGCGCCGGATGGCGCAGCACCGAGAGCGGCTCGGTGTCGCGGATGCCGTGGCGCTCGAGCAGCTCGCTTGGCAGATAGAGCCGGCCGCGGCGGGCATCCTCGTCAAGGTCACGCAGGATGTTGGTCAGCTGCAGCGCCCGGCCGAGGGCTTCGGCGACACGGTGGGCGGCGGTGCTCGGATCGCCAAAGACATGAACCGAAAGATGGCCGACCGCGCTCGCGACCCGCGAGCAATAAAGATCGAGCGTTGCCAGATCGGGGGCGCGGATATCTTCCCGCGCGTCCATCTCCATGCCGGCCACGACCGCCAGAAAATCCTCCCGGCGCAACCCATAGCGCAGGACCGGCTCGCGCAAGGCGCGGGCGACGAGGTGGCGCGGGTGCCCGGCGTAAAGCGCATCGATCTCTTCGCGCCAAGCGGCAAGAGCGGCGAGTTTGTGCGCATTGGGGCGTTCGCCGTCGGCGATATCGTCCACCTCGCGGCACCAGGCATAGACTGCGTACATGCCGTGGCGCCGCGACCGCGGCAACAATCGCATGGCCCAGTAGAACGATGTTCCAGCCGCTGCGACCCGGTCGCGGATGGTCCGGCGCAGCGTTGCCGCACCCGGCTGCTCGGCGGCGCCGCCGAAGGCTGCCTCGCTCACCGCCGCATCCCCCGCGGCAGACTGCGCAGAAAGGCAGCGAGAAAGTCCCGCTTGGCGAGCCCGACCCGCGCCGCCAGTGGATCGCCGTGGCGCAGCCGGCGCAGCAGGCGGGCCGAGAGCTCGGTGATCACCGCGCATTCGCAGCGCAGCCCCGGTGCGGCGACCTGCCCGGCGAGCCCGCGCGCCGTGGCCACCAGCCCCGCGGTGCGGTCGAGCAGCCGATCGAGCACGCGGCGCAGCGCCGGGCTGCATGCCGGCTGGTCCAGCGCTTCGACACGGCTTCCGGCGATAGCGAGGTCGGCCAACGGCAAATAGACCCGGTCGAGGCGGCGGTAATCTTCGCCGCAATCCTGCAGGTGGTTCAGCACCTGCAAGGCCGAGCACAACGCGTCCGAGGCCGGCCAGGTGCCGGGGCTTTCGCCGTGCAGATCGAGCAGCTGTCGGCCGACCGGTGCGGCCGAGTAGCGGCAATAATCCATCAGCTCGTCCCAGTCCCGGTAGCGCCCCTTCTTCGCGTCCTGGCGGAACGCACGCAGCACGTCGTGGCAGTGCTGGGCGGTAGTTCCGGTGGCGCCGAGGCTCGCGCGCATCGCTGCCGCCGCCGGCGCATCCTCGCCTGCCGCCCCATCGAGCACCGCTGCCATGCGGTCTAGCCGGCGCAGCTTTTCGCCGGCGTCCAGCATCGGGTTGTCGGCGATATCGTCGGCGTTGCGGGCAAAGCGATAAAAGGCGTGCACATGCGTCCGCAGGCTCGGCCGGATCAGCCAGGAGCCGACCGGGAAATTCTCGTCGCTGCGCCCTTTGCCGGACGGCATTTCGACGGTATCGCGGTCTTGTCCGACCGATGCTGGCGCCGCTGCCATCATCTCAGATATCCATTGGCCTCGAACCAGGCGACTGCGTCGCCGATCGCCTGGCGTGCCGGCCCCGGCCGGTAGCCGAGCTCGCGCGCCGCTTTCGCGGACGAAAAATACATCTTCTTTTTGGCCATGCGAACACCGTCGAGCGTCGTAAACGGCTCGTGTCCGCTGATCCGTGCCGCGGCCTCGGAGATCAGCGCTGCAACCACGGCCACGCCATGCGGGACGCGCAATCGCGGGGCCGGCCGGCCCACCAATCGCGCGACCTCGCCGAGGATTTCCGCCAGCGTCAGGTTTTCGCCGCCGAGGATGTAACGCTCCCCGGTCCGCCCGGTCGCGGCCGCGGCAAGATGGCCGGCGGCGACATCCTCGACATCGACGATGTTGAGCCCGGTGTCGACAAACCCCGGCATATGACCCAGCGCCGCTTCGACGATCAGCCTCCCGGTCGGTGTCGGCTTCACATCGCGCGGGCCAACCGGTGTCGAGGGGTTGACGATCACCGCCGGCAGACCCTGTTGCGCGACGAGCCGGCGCACGGCCTCCTCCGCCCGGTATTTCGAGCGCTTGTAAGGGCCGATCATGTCCTCGAAGCGGGCCGGGGTGTCCTCATCGGCCGATCCGCCGGCGATGATGCCGAGTGTCGCGACGCTGCTGGTATAGACGATCCGCTCGACCTCGGCGGCGAGTGCCGCGGCCATCAGCTCGCGGGTGCCCTCGACATTGGTGCGGAACATCGCCGCCGGGTCGGGAACCCACAGACGATAATCGGCGGCGACATGGAAGAGGTAGCGGCAGCCGCTGACCGCCGCGGTCAGGGAGGCGGTATCCTCCATGGTCCCGGTGGCGATGTCGAGATCGAGACCGGTGAGGTTGCGCCGGTCGGCCGAGGGGCGGACCAGCGCGCGCACCCTATGCCCGGCCTGGAGCAGGTGCCGCGCCAGCGCCGATCCGACAAACCCGGTCGCCCCGGTAACGAGGCACAAGCCCGGCGGCAAGGTCACAATCGTCATCCATCGAGGTGTCTGGCGCGATTTCCGACCGCTTTTTGGCGCGGGCCGGCCACGCGATCAGCGTGGGGTGGCACCCGCAGTGCCAACGGGCGCGGCGGTGGGCGGGGCGGCAGCGGCTGGAGCACCCGCCGTTCCGGGGTCGGCCGTGGCCTCGCGTGCTCGCGCCGCGGCCGCCTTGTCGGGCTCGCCGAGGACATCATAGGCATGCGCGAGGCGCGCCCATCCCGCCTCGTCGCCCGGGTTGCGTTCGAGCTTTTGCGCGAGGCCTTCGACCATGCCGCGGATCATCGCCTGGCGCTGCTCAGGCGACAGTGACCGGGCGGCGGCGATATCCTGAGCAGTCGGTCCCGGCGCGGTTGGCCCGGGCGCTGCCGCTGTGGGCGCCGGAGTCTCTGGGGACAGCTCGGCGAGGCGCTCGGTGACGGCGCGGCGCCAGGGTGCCTCGGCGGGAGCAGAGGCGAGCAGCGTCTGCAATTTCTGCCGCGCCCCGGCCAGATCGCCACGCTGCGCGGCGGCTTCGGCGGCATAGTAGCGCGCGCGCGGATCGTCGGGAGCCTTGGCAAACTCGGCTGCGGCGGCCGGCGTCACCGTGCCGTCGGCGGCCAGCACCAGGACCTCGCCGAGCTCGGCATGGAGCCCGATCCTGTCGGGAGCCAGCGAAATTGCCCGCGCGTAAGCCGCGTGCGCTGCCGGAAACCGGCCGAGCGAGGCATCCGTCCGGGCCAGCAGGATCCAGCCCCGCAAATCGCCTGGCACCTGCTGCAGATGCGCCTTGATCCGGTCGGCCGCGGCGGCCAGCTCGGCTTCGCCGTGCGGTATCGCGGCCGCGGCGCCAGCACCCGGATCGATCGCCGCGGGCGTGCCGACCGCAAAATAGACGGCGATCGCCGCCACCGGCAGCAGCCCGGCGATGCCGATCGCCGCACCCATTTGCCACAAAGCCGCCCTGACGCTCTCGTCTGCGGGCGTCGCCGCCGGGCTGTCGTGCGCGGCCGCCGCCAGCAGCCGCCGGGTCACCTCGGCACGCCCCGCTGCCGCCTGCTCGGCGGTCAGCCGGCCTTGCGCGAGCTCGACATCGATCGCCACGAGCTGGCGGCGATAGAGCGCCGCGATCGGCTCCTCCACCTCGGCGCCGGGGCGGGGCGTGCGCAAGAGCGGCCATAGCAGTGCCGCCAGCGCTGCAACGGTCAACAGCGCGGCAGCGCCCCAGAATAGGATCATACCTGCTCGCCGAGCAGGAGCGCGGCGCGGGCCCGCTCGTCCGGGGTCAGCGCGGGAACATCCGGGTTAGGCCGCCGCTGCCGCGCCCGCAGCAGCAGCGTAGCGCCAGCGCCGGCCAGGACCAGCGGCGGTGCCAGCCAAAGCAGCCACGTAACCGACTCGAACGGTGGATCGAGCAGCACAAAGATGCCGTAGCGGGCGACGATGTAGTTGATGACCTGCTGATTTGTGTCGCCCTTGACCAGCAGCCGGCGCACCAGGAGACGCAGATCGTGGGCGAGGTCGGCGTCCGACTGCTCGATCGATTCGTTCTGGCAGACCATGCAGCGCAGCTCGCTGCCGATCGCTTCGGCTCGGGCCTCGAGCACCGGGTTGGCGAGCCGCTCGGAGGGTTCGAGCGCATGCGCCGCCGGTGCCCCGAGCCCGGCCAGCACCAGCGCCGCCGCGATAAAGAGCCGGATCATCCCGGTTCCGCCGGCCGCGGCCCGGCCGCTGCGGTCACGCGCGGCACGGGCAGCCGCATCCGCACGCGCCGATCGCTGAGCGAGACAAGCCCGCCCAGCGCCGCCAGCACCGCGCCAAACCAGATCCACGGCACCAGCGGGTTGTAATAGGCGCGCAGCACCCAGCCGCCTTTCCCATCCGGCTCGCCGAGCGCCAGATAGAGATCGCCAAAGCCGTTTGTCGTGATCGAGGTGTGGGCGGTCCAGGTCTGCGCCAGCGGGTACCAGCGGCGCTCCGGGTAGACCGTGAAGGGCGCGCTCCCCGGCCGCTCGACCACGATCTCGGCGCGCTGCGCCTGGTAGTTTTCCACATTGCCGGCGGTGACCCCGACAAAATGCAAGGTGCGGCCGGCAATGCTGAGCTCGCTGCCGGAATGCACCGTGGCGATGCGAGTGCTGCGCCACGCGGTCGACACGACGATCCCGGCGATCAGCACGCCGACCCCGAAATGGGCGAGCGCATAGCCCCAGGTGCCGCGCGGCAGATGCCGCAGCCGGCGCAGCACCGTCCTCTTCGGCAACTTGCCGAGCCCGCCGCGATCGGCAAGATCGGCGATGACACCGAGCATTGCCCAGCTGGCGAGCCCGATCCCAACGAGTGCGGCCGGCGAGGCGGTGCGATTGAACGACAGCACCGCGAGCGGGGCCAGGATGGCGCCGAGCAAGGCCGGTGCCAGACGGCGCAACGCCGCCCGCAGATTGCCGCGCCGCCATGCCAGCACCGGGCCGATCACCATCGCGACGATGCCGGGAGCGACGATCGGCACAAAGGTCCGGTCGAAATAGGGCGGGCCGACCGAGAGCTTGACTCCGCTCCACACCTCGGCGAACAGCGGATAAAAGGTGCCGAGAAACACCGTCGCCATGCCGGCCGAGAGCAGCAGATTGTTCAGCACCAGCGCGCCCTCGCGGCTGACCGGGGCGAACGGGCTGCCGGTTTCGAGCCCGGGTGCGCGCAGCGCATAGAGGATGAGGCCGCCGCCGATCACGATCGCTACCAGCACCAGGATAAAGACACCGCGCGACGGGTCGAGGGCGAAGGAATGGACCGAGGTCAAAATCCCGGAGCGCACCAAGAAAGTGCCGATCAGGCTCATCCCGAAAGTCAGGATCGCGAGCAGCACGGTCCAGCGCTGCAGCGTTTCCCGCTTTTCGACGGCCGCCGCCGAATGCAGGAGCGCGGTGCCCAAGAGCCACGGCATAAACGAGGCGTTCTCTACCGGGTCCCAGGCCCACCAGCCGCCCCAGCCGAGCACGTAATAGGCCCACCAGCTGCCCATCGCGACGCCGAGCGTCAGCCCGCACCATGCCATCAGGGCCCAAGGGCGCACCCAGCGCGCCCAGGCCGCACCAACCCGGCCTTCGAGCAGGGCGGCGATCGCAAACGAATAGCAGATCGAAAAACCGACATAGCCGAAATAGAGACACGGCGGGTGAAAGGCGAGGCCCGGATCTTGCAGCAGCGGGTTGAGGCCGCGGCCATCGGCCGGCACCGGAAACAGCCGGGTGAACGGATCGGAGGTGCCGAGGATGAAGGCGAGCGTGCCGAGGCCGAGCAGCCCTTGGATCGCCAATATGCGCGCTCGCAGGCTCGCCGGCAGCGTGCGGCCGAACAGCGCCACCAGCCCGCCGAACAGCGACAGCATGAACACCCACAGCATCATCGAGCCTTCGTGGCTGCCCCAGGCGCCGGTGACCTTGTAGAGCATCGGCTTTTCGAGGCTCGAATTCTCGAAGACGTTGAGCACCGAGAAATCGGAGACGATGTGGGCGTGAATAAAAATCGCAAACGAGAATGTGACCAGGCCGAGCTGTAGGAGCGCCGCCGGCCGCGCCACCTCCATCAGCGGGCGGCTTCTGGCCTGCGCCCCGGCGAGCGGCACGATCCCCTGCACCGCCGCGACCAAAAGCGCCAGCACCAGCGCGAAATGGCCGATCTCTACAAGCAAGCCGCGATCCCCCGAAACCCGTCCTCACCGGCGCTCATCTTGACATAACCGACACTTCGCCGCCACGCAGCACCGGGGAGGATCGGGGCCACGAATGATCGGGTCCGAAGATCACGCTCACGCGCCGCCGTGTTCCTCGAGCAACATATGGCCATAGGGGGCCATCGCTGCCGGGCGGCTCGCCGCGTGGTGCGTCAGGATCGTCATCAGGTCGCGCCGGATCGCGCCCAGCACGTCAGTGTCGTAAACCCAGCGCGCACCATCCATTTCGCACAGCCGTTCCACCGCCCACCCCACCTGGTGCTGCGCGTAGACCATGTCGCGGCGCGCGCGCAACGCTTCGGCCGCGGTGATCCTGCGCCCGGACGAAACTTCGGCGGTGCTGGTGTCGCGCCCGGTATGCAGCAGCAGGGCGGCGGTGTCGATCGCCGCCGCGGCCTCGCCGATCGCCATCTGCACGATCTCGGATGTCGCCACCCGGCTGACCCCGCGCGACACCCGGCCCGAAAGCGCGGCGCAGGCGATGTCGAGCGCGCGGCGGCCGAGTGCTACCGCAACGGGCGGCAGCGAATACGACACGAGATAGCCGCGCGGCGCGCGCAACACCGGATAGTCGGGATGCACCAGCGCGCCCGGCGGGGTGCCGGCGAACAGGTCGGCGACCATCACGACGCGGTGCGCGGGCACAAACACATCGTCGAGCACCAGCAATTTGCTGCCGGTGCCGGCAAGACCCAAAGTCTGCCAGTCGTCGACGATCTCGATCTCGGCGAGCGGCGCCAACAGATAGGCGATGGTCCGCGCGTCGCCCATTTCACCGAGAAAGGCGCCGAGGATCGCCCATTGCGCCCAGTCGCAGCCGCTCGAAAACGGATAGCGCCCGGCAAGCCGCCAGCCGCCCGGCACCCGCTTCGCCGCGGCGCGCGGTGCCAGCGAGGACGAGGCGACCGCGAGCGGATCCCGACCCCAGACGTCGATCTGCGCCTCTTCCGGGTATTGGGCGATAATCCATTGATGCTCGGCCAAGACCGCATAGACCCAGGCCGCTGACGCGCAGCCCCAGGTCAACTCCTCGACGATCCGGGAGAACAGGCTGAAGCGGCCCTGCATGCCGCCGAACCGGCGCGGTTGCAGAATGCGCAGGATGCCGGCTGCGTGGTAGTCGGCGATTGTTTCGGGTGGCAACCGCCGTGCCGCCGTGGTCGCTGCGGCGCGCTCGGCCAGCGGCGCGATCAGCCGCCGCGCCCGCTCCAGCACGGCAGCCTCCTCGGCTGGCAACCCGCGATCGTCGCCGGACAAGGACCGGACAGGCGGCATCGGCGCCGCGGTTAAGGCGGTAATCTCGTTCGCCATGGTGGGCTCAGCCTGCAACGGCCGGCTCGCCGAGACAAGGGTCTCGACAGGGTGCCGGGATCGCGCGGGGGGCGCCGGGACCGCGCGGCGCCGGGGCTAGCCGGGAGCGACCTCGCGCCCGCTGTCCGAGGCATCCTTGATGCTGTCGACGAGGCGATGCAGGGCCACCGCGGTCGCAAAGCTCGGCGGGCGGGCTGGCGCGCTGGCGCTCGCCTGCTCCCGGATCGCACGAGCCAACAGCGTGTACATCTGGCCGACATTCGCAGCCTCGCCTGCCGGCGTGGCGGATGCCGCAACCGTCAAATGCGGCGGTATCGGGATCGCGGCGAGCGTGTTGCCGCGCCACGCCCCTTGCAGCGACACCGCGCTCAGCTGCGGCGAGTCGTCGCCAGCGATCAAAAGGGTCCCGTCCCGGCCGTAGATTTCCATGCGATAACCGCTGCCGGCATAAGGAATGGCGCCGATATGGACCGAGGCCACGGCACCGCTCGCCAATCGCCCGCTGATCAGGATGTTGTCGGGCGAGGTCACGTCGAGCCAGGTGTTGGTGCCGGTGTCGAGCCATTGCCGGGCTTCGGTCGCCACCACCGCCGAGAGCCGGGCGAAATCGCCGGTGACAAAGCGCATCGCATCGACCGTGTGCCCGTTGGCGATCGTCAAAGTGTTGGCGCCGAGCGCGGCGTCGCGCTGCCACGTCCGATGCGACGGCCGCGACAATACGCCCTCACGCATCAGGCTGACATGGACCGCCATGACCTCGCCGACATAGCCGCCCGCCACCAAGGCTTTCATATGCATGACCGCGGGGTTGACGCGGGCCTGCAACCCGACCGCGGTGACGAGTCCCTTGCTCTCGGCCAATTCTGCGAGCTCGACCGCTTCCGCAGTGGTCCGCCCGAGCGGCCATTCGCAATAAACGTGCTTGCCCGCCTCCAGTGCGGCCTTGGCCGGCTCATAATGCGACGGCACGCGCACGACCACCGCGACCGCGTCGATTTCGGGCGAGGCGACCATCCGGCGCCAGTCATCAAAGGCAAGACGTGCGCCCCAGGCCTGGCGCGCCGCCTCGGCGCTGTCGGCCCGGGTCGTGCAGACCGCGGTCAGCTCCACCTCCGCGCTGGCCCGCAGCGCCGGCAAATGGGAACGGGACGACCAGGTTCCGCTGACGCTGGCACCGATCAGGCCCAGCCGAATCTTTTCCGCCATCTCGCCTCCTCCGCAGCCATTGTGCGATCGGCCGCTAATCGAAGCTTGCGCAGGCGTCGCGGGTGACGATGCCGACCGATTGCTGGTCGAACCGCACCTCGTAGGCCGCGATCACCGCCGCCAGCCGGCTCGCAAGATCGGGTGTTCGCGGGATCGCGACAAGCAGGATTGTGGTCGGGTCGCGGATGATTTGCCCGGTCCGCGGGTTGCGCCACTGCCCCTCGCCGTCGAAGACGGTAAACCCGCCGGGAAAACGGGGTGTGATGATCTGCGCCTCGAACTCGGCCCACTCCGCCTCGTTTACCGGCGCCCGTCCCTTGACGGCGCGGCCGAAAAACAGCTCGGCCACCAGCATGCGATGCTCCGTCGGCAGCAGGCAGCGGTACTGATTCGGCTCAGCCGACCGAGATAGGGGGACTATTGGCGATGCGGCACAGCCGGACGGTAGCAGACAAAACAGCGCGACACTGCCACGGAAGCGCGCTTCTCGCCGCGACCGGATTGCTTGGGCGCCGCGTCGAGGAGCGGTCACCAAAGACAATTTTCTAACAGCACCTGCTGATTGGTGTCGAAGCTGGTACCGCCGCCCGGTAGCGCGAGATCCGGTGCGGCGAAACCGGGCTCAGAAAGGTAACTCGTTGACCCTAGGTGTGCCGGGTGTCGATGGGCTATCATGTAGCGGCCGCCTCTGTGGAGGAAAGGTGAGGGTATGCCGGTCAGTGTCGTGGTAGGGGGACAGTACGGCTCCGAAGGAAAGGGCAAGGTCGCGCTCCACGTAGCGTTGCAATCCGGAGCACGCGCTGTAGTCCGGGTTGGGGGCCCAAATTCCGGACATACAGGAATCGACCACGTGGGGAAACCCTGGGTTTTCCGTCAACTCCCCGCGGCCGCGCTCGCCTCTGATACGCTCATCGTTCTACCCGCAGGAAGTTTGATTGATCCAGACATACTATTGTCTGAGATAAGACAGCTTAACGTTGAACCAGAACGTTTAATCATCGATAATAGCGCGAGCGTCGTTTTGCCTCGGCATCGCTTGGAGGAGGCGAAAGAAGATTTGGTGGAACGAATAGGTTCCACGGGCTCAGGAACCGGCGCTGCCCTCCGTGACCGAATGTCGCGAAACTCGAAACACCTCTTGGCGGGCGACTACCCACCTTTGAAGCCATTTACGCGTCCATTCGTCGCTCGGCTGCTTCGTGACTTCCTACGCCGCGACAAGCGAGTGGTCATCGAGGGAACCCAAGGGTTTGGCCTCTCCCTTTGGCACGGAACTGCCTATCCGCATGCAACGAGCAGAGATACGACTGCGGCTTCCTTCGTGGCTGAAAGTGGCCTAGCCCCTCATGACGTCGATGACGTGATATTAGTGGTCCGGTCATTTCCTATCCGAGTGGGTGGGAACTCCGGACCATTGGAAAACGAAATTGATTGGCCCACTCTCGCCGCTGAGGCCGGTCTGCCACCGGGCTATGTAGAGCTAACCTCGGCCACGAAACGGGTCCGGCGGATAGCACGATTCCATCCTGAGATTGTCCGCCGTGCGATTGTAATAAACCAACCGCACCGGATAGTGATGAACCATTTCGACTATATTGACCCGACGGCTTTGACCGAAGGCCTGGGCTCGCGCGGGTGGGATTTTTTAGCAGCTGTAGAGCAAGCAATCGGTCGGAGAGTCGATCTTATCGGGCTATCACCCAGCGCGTTAGTTAGACGGGTTGATCAACCAACTCCTCCTAAGGCGGCACATGCAAGTTTCGCTTGAGGAGTTTCACAGACAGGTATCCGTACTGTTCGACAGCTCTCTACCTGGGGCGGACAATCGATACCAACTGCTCGGAACATTGGACCCATACCCCAAAATCCCCCTTCGCTGCTCCATTCGGGTCATCTGGCAAGCTATTCTGTCATGACCGGCATGATTGAGCCATTTAATTTGACGGCGTTGCAGAAGCCAGCCACTTATTTGGTTCCTTTGGAGGGGCTGGTTCGATACCGCGACACTGAAGGTGAGTTTCAGAGGTTTTATCTCTCTAATGATCCAACGGTCCGAAATGCCGAATTGGATGTTCGAAATGAACTCATTCTAGAACAAAATTCGCTTTGCTATGTCACTTTGCAGCCGACCTTCCGATTGCCAGCTTACATTGCCGACCGCTTCAATCTACTTATTCGAGATGTTTATCGTGGCCTGCTCGTCGGTACCGGACCTCTGGTTGATCCGGGGTTCGTCGGCCGACTCTCAATTCCACTCCATAACTTTACCAGCAATAAATATCCATTGAGGGCGGACGAAGGTTTTGTCTATTTCGAGTTTACGAAACTGAGTTGGACGAACGGAGACCAACCCTTTGCACCTCCCGATTGGCTAAGACCGGCGGTCGATGTGCAGCCCCCGTTCCCTGGGTCAAAAAATCTACGGAGAACAATTGATAATTACTTAGTGGAAGCAACTGGCGGACTTCCGGCCGAGAGCGCCGTCGGTGCGGAAATCCGGCGGTTGAGCGATACCTCCGAGACGATTATCAGAAGGACTCGAATTTTCACCATCGTGGGTTTCGTGGCAATCGGTGGTCTAATATTAACCGCTCTCGCGGACGTAATCATGAGCGTGCAGGTGTATTTGGGTGCGCAGCAAGTAGTTCAAGCTGCTAAAGCCGACTTGGATAACGCGGTAGGAAAAGCCACTGAACGGACTCGGGCATTACAAGCGGAAATTGAACAGACCAGGCAAGTGGTGCGCGAGTTAGAAAGCCGTATTTCCTCTGCCGGATCAACACCTCGCCCCGCCGGGAAGCCGTAGCCCCGGCCTGGTCCGCCGCCTCGCAATAAGATGCAGGACAAATACACAGGAGATGTGGGTGACTTTGCGAAATATGGACTTTTACGCCAATTGATACGGCCAATTGAGTCCAGGAAAAGGCTTAGACTCGCCGTGCTGTGGTATTTGGTAGATGACGAGGACGGGAATTCTGACGGTAAACACATCTCGTATCTCAGAGACACTAGAATACGCGCCTGTGATCCGGCACTATTTGACACATTGAAGCGCCTGGTTGGCAGTGGTGACAGAAATGTGGCGAGCCTTGAAATGAGTGGCGTATTGCCGCTGAGTCAAACAGTGTTCTTCTCGGTTCGACTGCTTTCCGTTAACAGCCGAAGACCGCAAAATAGCTCGACGACGGAGGCTCGCCGGGAGTGGTTCTTACTCGCATTGGAAGCAAGTAAAACATCGGATCTGGTGTTCTTTGATCCCGACAATGGGATAGAAATCGAGTCGGTTCGGCGCTCATCACCAAAATCAACCAAATACGTTTACCTCGATGAAGTGGCTGCCATAGCAGAGCGAGGGCAATCCTTGCTCATATACCACCATCATAATCGAACGGCCTCGGGTGAGGTGCAGGTCCAGAGGGCGCTAAATAAGCTAATATCGGCAGCACCACAATGTACTGACGTCTTCGCCATCACATTTCGGAGAGGATCGGTTCGTTCTTTCTTCCTATTGTCGTCAAAATCACGGTCGAGCGCGCTGCGGGCCAACTTGACGACCCTTCAATCGAGCCCCTGGGGGTCTTATTTTAGCGTGACCAAGGGATAAGTCGTGTCGCGCTAACCTCGTTCGCCGGCGCATCGATGAAGTGGAGCACTTACTCCGCCGCTTCCCTCACCTCGACTGGCTCGACCTTGGCGGCGCAGAATTTGTACTCGGGAATCTTGCCGATCGGGTCGAGCTGCGGGTTGGTCAGAACATTGGCGGCGGCCTCGGCATAACAGAACGGAATGAACACCATGCCCGGCGCCACATTGCTGTCGGCGCGCGCCTTCAATTCGATGACGCCGCGGCGGGTGGTGACCCGCACCGGCGCGCCGGCGGCGATGCCGAGCCGGCGCAATTCGGCCGGGGCGAGCGAAGCCACCGCCTCGGGCTCGATCTCGTCGAGCACGCTGGCACGCCTCGTCATCGCCCCGGTGTGCCAATGTTCGAGCTGGCGGCCGGTGGTCAGCACCATCGGAAAATCGGCATCCGGCTCCTCGGCGGGGGGGATGATCGCCGCCGGCACCAGCTTGGCGCGCCCCGAAGGCGTCGGGAAGCCGTCGCCAAAGACGATCTCGTTGCCGGGCTTGTCCTCGGCGTCGCACGGATAGGTTACCGAGCTTTCGCGCTCGAGCCGCGCCCAGGTGATGTTGTCGAGCGACGGCATCGCCAGCTTCATTTCGGCAAAGACATCGCGCGGGTGGGCATAGGACCAGTCGAGCCCGATCCGCCGCGCGATCTCCTGGATGATCCATAGATCCTCGCGCGCGTTGCCGGGCAATGGCAGCGCTTTGCGGCCGAGCTGCACCTGGCGGTTGGTGTTCGAGACGGTGCCGTCCTTCTCCGGCCACGCCGAGGCCGGCAACACGACATCGGCGTATTTCGCGGTCTCGGTGATAAACAGGTCCTGCACGACGAGGTGCTCGAGCTTGGCGAGGGCCTCGCGGGCATGCTGGACATCGGGGTCGGACATCGCCGGGTTCTCGCCCATGATGTACATGCCCTTGATCTCGTCGCGATGGACCGCGTCCATGATCTCCACGACGGTGAGCCCGGCCTTGTCGTCGAGCGGGGTCTCCCACAATGCCTCGAACTTCGCCCGCACCTCGGGGTTCACGACCGACTGATAGTCCGGGTAGACCATCGGAATGAGCCCGGCGTCGGAGGCACCCTGGACATTGTTCTGGCCGCGCAGCGGATGGAGCCCGGTGCCGGGCCGGCCGACCTGCCCGGTCACCATCGCCAGCGCTATCAGGCAGCGCGCATTGTCGGTGCCGTGGACATGCTGCGAGATGCCCATGCCCCAAAAGATGATCGCCTTCTCGGCGCGGGCGTAGGTGCGGGCGACATAGCGCAAGGTGGCGGCATCGATGCCGCAGAGCGGCGCCATCTTTTCCGGCGAATAGTCGCGGATGTGTTCGCGCAGCTTCTCGTAGTCCTCGGTGTGCGCCTGGATGTATTGGCGGTCGGTCAGGCCCTCCTCGATGATCGTGTGCAACAGCGCGTTCAGCATCGCCACGTCGCGCCCTGGCTTGAAGCGCAGAGTCAACGTGGCATGCCGCACCAGGCTGTGGCCGCGCGGGTCCATGACAAAGATCGTGGCGCCGCGCTTTGCCGCCTGCTTGAAGAAAGTGGCCGCCACCGGGTGGTTTTCGGTCGGCCGCGCGCCGATGACGATGATCACGTCGGCGTCCGCGGCGGCGGTAAAGGGTGCGGTTACGGCACCCGAGCCGATCCCCTCCATCAAGGCGGCGACCGACGAGGCGTGGCACAGCCTGGTGCAGTGATCGACATTGTTCGAGCCAAAGCCGGTGCGGACCAGCTTTTGAAAGAGATAGGCTTCCTCGTTCGATCCCTTGGCCGAGCCGAAGCCGGCGAGCGCCCGTTTGCCGTCGCGGTCGCGGATGCGCTTCAACCCCCCGGCGGCACGGTCGAGCGCCTCTTCCCAGCTCGCCTTCCTAAAATGGGTGTAGGGGTTGGCCGGGTCGATGTCGGTGTCGTGCTTGGCAATACCGTCCTTGCGGATCAAGGGCTCGGTCAGCCGGTCGGGATGGTTGACATAGTCGAAGCCGAAGCGGCCCTTGACGCAGAGCCGGTTGAGGTTGGACGGACCCTCCCTGCCGTCAACTGCGACGATCCGGTCGTCGCGGATGCGGTAGGTGATCTGGCAGCCGACGCCGCAATAGGGGCACACACTGTCGACCTCGCGGTCGGGTGGGTTCACGGACACGCCGTTTTCGTCGACGAGGGTGGCCTCCATCAGCGCCCCGGTCGGGCAGGCCTGCACGCACTCGCCGCAGCCGACACAGGTGCTGTTGCCCATCGGGTCATCAAAATCAAAAATGATCTTTTCGTGCCAGTTGCGCGCCGCCATGCCGATCACGTCATTGACCTGGACCTCGCGGCAGGCGCGCACGCAAAGATTGCACTGGATGCAGGCATCGAGCTGCACCGCCATCGCCGGATGACTGCGGTCGGGGACCGGCGAGGCACGCCGCGGAAAACGGCTTTGCGCGATTTCGAGCCGGTCGGCCCATTGCCAAAACAGCGAATCCGGATCGTGCGCCACCGCGCGCGCCGGCTGGTCGCCGACCAGCAGTTCAAACACCATCTGGCGCGAAAATTTGGCGCGCTCGCTCGCGGTCTGCACCTTCATGCCAGCGGTCGGCTGGCGCACGCAGGAGGCGGCGAGCACCCGCTCGCCCTCGATCTCGACCATGCAGGCGCGGCAATTGCCATCGGCCCGGTAGCCGGGCTTTGGCAGCCAGCACAGATGCGGGATCTCGGTGCCCTGCCGGTAGGCGACCTGCCAGATCGTCTCGCCCGGCTGGGCCTCGACCTCGGCGCCGTCGAGAAGGAAGCGGATTGGATCGGTCATTATCAGGGACCCTCCCAGCGGTAGCGCACATCCGGCGTCCGCTCCTCGTTACCTGCGCCGTCAGTCATGCGAATGACCCTAAAGCCACGAGCCTCATAGAACCGCCTCGCGCAGATATTGGCTTGAAAGCACCATAGTTCGAGTGCCGCGACACCGCTTCTCTGCGCTGCCTCGATCAGCTGCGTCCCGACACCGCGCCCAATGCGGTCGGGTCGCGTGTAAAGCTGCCGCACCTCCTCGCCGTCCCGAGCGAGGAACGAAATTACACCGCTGTGATCTTCGGCTATGGTCACGATGCACTCCTTGAGCATCCGCTCGGCCACGAACCAACGATAACTCTCTAGACAGTGCAGCATCGGCAGAAATGTCAGGAGGCCAAAGGAAGCGTAATAGACGTTGGCGATCGCCTCTGCGTCGTCCCGCGTAGCGAGACGTAGCTCGAAATGGCCAGTGGTCACGACGATCCCAGCTGTCACATCCGCTGCAGCCGCTGAATGAAGTCGTTGACCTCGGGTTGGGTCCATGTGTCGCCGCGATGCCAGAAATCCAGCAGAGCAGCCTGGTTCAATGCCACCCACGCGATGACTTGCGGCGCTATTTGGCGGACGGTGCGGGCTGGTAGGCTATTGGCTACAACCACCGGCGCATCGGAAATCGAGACCGAAAAGCTCGGTTGCGTGCGACCCGGCTGCACAAAGTACTTTACCCGCGGGCCATGCGCGCCCATCGCGGTCGAAATGAAAATCGTGCCGGGCACGCCGGTTTGGGCGCCCGTCAGATTGGCCATCTCGACCACATCCTCACGCGCCAGCTCCTCCGCCAGCAACGGGTCGGCCGGGGCCTCGATGACCGTTTCGGTCGTCACGCCAGATCCTCGCGGAAGTGCTTGAGCACTTGGCGGACCGGGTTCATCGCCGCCTGGCCGAGACCGCAGATCGAGGCGTCGCCCATGACCCGGGTCAGTTCCTGCAGCAGATCCTCGTCCCAATGCGGTGCGGTCATCAGCCTGACCGCTTTCTCGGTGCCGGCGCGGCACGGCGTGCATTGCCCGCAGCTCTCGTCCTCGAAAAAACGCAGCAGGTTCAGCGCCACGGCCTTCATGTCGTCCTGGTCCGACAAGACGACGACCGCACCCGAGCCGGTGAAGCAGCCATAGGGTTCGAGCGTGCCGAAATCGAGCGGCAGGTCGGCCATCGCCGCCGGCAGGATGCCGCCCGAGGCGCCGCCCGGCAGATAACCCTTGAACACATGGCCTGGGGAGATGCCGCCGCAGAATTCGTCGATCAGCTGCCGCGCGGTGATCCCGGCCGGGGCGAGCTTGACGCCCGGATCGCGCACCCGCCCCGACACCGAGAAGGTGCGCAGCCCTTTGCGCCCGTTACGGCCATGGCCGGTGAACCAGTCGGCCCCCTGTTCGACGATGTCGCGCACCCAGTAGAGCGTCTCGATATTGTTGCACAAAGTCGGCCGGCCAAACAGCCCGACCTGCGCCGGAAACGGGGGGCGCTGCCGCGGCAGGCCGCGCTTGCCCTCGATCGATTCGAGCATCGCCGATTCTTCGCCGCAGATATAGGCGCCGGCACCGCGGCGGAGATGGATGCGCATGTTCGGCGCGAGACCGGCCGCGGCGATCGCGGCAATCTCGCTGTCGAGGATGGCGCGGCATTGCGGATATTCGTCGCGCAGATAGACGTAGATATCAGTGGCCTCGACCACCCAGGCGGCGATCAGCATCCCTTCCAGGAAACGGTGCGGGTCGGTTTCGAGAAAATAGCGGTCCTTGAAAGTGCCGGGCTCACCCTCGTCGCCATTGACCGCCAAGAGCCGCGGCGCCGGCTCCTGCCGCACCAGCCGCCATTTGCGCCCGGTGGGAAACCCGGCCCCGCCGAGCCCGCGCAGCCCAGAATGCTCCAAGGCCTCGATGATCTCGTCGCGGGTCCGCCCGCCGGCGAGGCAGGTTTGCAGCAGACGGTAACCGCCATCGGCACGGTAGGCGTCGAGGCCGGTATAGGACGGGATATCGGGATGTATCGCGCCGGCGGCGACTGCGGCAGCCACATTCTCCGCGTCGGCATGCTCGTGCAGCGCGTGGCCGATCGCCACGACCGGCGCACGGTCGCAGCCGCCCATGCAGGGGGCACGCACGACGCGCACGCGATCGCCGAGCCGGTTCTGAAGATCGCTCAGGAGCGCCGGGGCACCGGCGAGCTCGCAGCTTAGGCTGTCGCAGACCCGCACCGTCAGCGCCGGTGGCGCTGTCTCGTCGTCCATGACGATGTCGAAATGGGCGTAGAACGAGGCGACTTCGTAAACCTCGACCAAAGCGAGCCGCATCTCCTCGGCGAGTGCCGCCAGATGGCGCGCGTGCAGACAGCCGTAATGGTCCTGCAGCAAATGCAGATGCTCGATCAGCAGGTCGCGCCGCCGCTCCCGCTGCCCCAGCAACACCTGCAGCTCGGCCAAGGCCGCCGGATCGATCTGCCGCCCCTTCGGAACGTCGCGCCCGCGCCGCCGGCCCGAGCCCGGGTGGATGCGGCGGTCGTGCCTTGTTGCTTGCGCCAATGGTGACCCTCTCCCGCCGGTCGTTGCGAGCACCGCGGCGCAATCCCGATCGAGCTGTCGCTGCTCGGCCCGGGAATGTTTTGGCGCTTGCCGGCTCCTCGCAATGATACCATTCGTCGGCTAGACCGCTCCCGCCTCGTGCATGGCCTTGATGTCGGCGGCGCCGTAGCCGAGCCAGCCCAGGATCTCGTCGGTGTGCTCGCCCAGCAGCGGCGAGCGCTTCACCTCGACCGGCGAATCCGACAGGTTGATCGGTGAGCCGACCTGTACATAGCGGCCGCGGGTCGGGTGATCGACCTCCGCCAGCATGCCGCGAGCATAGAGTGACTTGTCCTCGTAGATGTCCTTCATCGACAGGATCGGGCCGCACGGCACATCGACTTCATTGAGCGCCGCCATGACCTCGAACTTGGTCTTGGTCATCGTCCATTTCTCGACGATCGAGAAGCATTCGGGAATTTTCGGCAGGCGCGCCGCCGGCGTCGCATAGCCGGGGTCGGTGATCAGCTCCTCGCGCCCGCACAATTTCATCAGCGGCTCCCAGGAGGGCGGCTGGATGATCACATAGACCCAATCGTTGGGGCCCCCCGGGGCGCAGCGCAGTGCCGCACCGGGCTGGCCGCCGCCGGATGCGTTGCCGGCGCGCGGCACCGCCTCGCCGAACTCCTTGTTCGGATATTCCGGCAACGGCCCGTGTGCCAGACGCTGCTGGTCGCGCATTTTGACCCGGCACAGATTGAGCACCGCATCGGTCATCGCCACCTCGACGCGCTGGCCCTTGCCGGTGCGCTCGCGCTGAAAGAGAGCGGCGAGGATGCCGGCGATGCAATGCACGCCGGTGCCGCTGTCGCCGATCTGGGCGCCGCCGACCGTTGGCGGGCCGTCTTCCCAGCCGGTTGTGCTCGCTGCCCCGCCCATGCATTGCGCGACATTCTCATAAGCCTTGCAATCGACATAGGGCCCGGGGCCAAACCCCTTGATCGAGGCATAGATGATGCGCGGGTTCAGCTCCTGGAACCGCTCCCAGGTAAAGCCGGCGCGGTCGAGCACGCCGGGGCCGAAATTTTCGACGATTATGTCGCAGCGGCGCACCAGCTCCTCGAGCACCGCCTTGCCCTTCGGCGTCTTCATGTTGATGGTGATGCTGCGCTTGTTCGAGTTCAACATCGTGAAATAGAGGCTGTCGGCGCCCTTCACGTCCTGCAGCTGGCCGCGAGTGATGTCGCCGCGCCCCGGCAATTCGACCTTGATCACATCGGCGCCCATCCACGCCAATAGCTGGGTCCCGGTCGGCCCGGCCTGGACATGGGTCATATCGAGGATGCGCACACCGTCGAGGGCTTTGGTCATCGTCATTCCTCACCTTCAGCCGTCATTCCCGCGCAAGCGGGAACCCAGGGCAGGCGACGGAGCAGTCGCCCTGGACCCCCGCCCCCGCGGGGGCGACGAGACCATTTGTTACGCTTGGATCAAAAAAATCGCCGTGCGCTTCGACATGCGCGGCGAGCCCCAAGGTGTGCTCGCGCGCCAGCCGCTCGGCAAGTTCCGGGTCGCGACGTCCCAGCGCCGCGATGATCGCCAGATGATCGACGATCGAGCGCGCCGCTCGATTTTCCTGGGGGATCGTGATCTTGCGGATCGCGCGCATATGGATGAACAGGTTTTCCGTCATCTCGGCGAGCAGCTCGCACCCGCTCATCCGGATGATCGCCTGGTGAAAGGCGATGTTCGCATCGGAATATTCGTCGAGCCGCGAGCCGCTGTTGCCGGTGCGGAACGCGTCCATCAGACCGTGCAACCGGGTGATCTCCGCAGCGGTGGCGCGTTCGGCGGCGAGCCGTGCAGCGATGCTTTCAAGACCCGCCATGACGGTGATCATCTCGACGATCTCACGCTTGGTCTTGCGCACGACAAAGATGCCGCGGCGCGGCCGGGTGCGGACAAACCCCTCCTGCTCGAGCAGCGTCATGGCTTCGCGGATCGGGGTACGGCTGACGCCGAGCCCGGCCGAGAGCTGCCGCTCGTCGAGCCGGATCTCCCGCGCGTGACCATAGACGTCCATCGCCGTGATCGCCCGCTTCAACGCGGTGTAGGCTTCCTTGGCGAAGCTGGTGCCGGTGCCGAGCCGCGGCACGTCGAGGGTCTGGCCGGAGGGCAGGCGGGTTTCGGGCATGTCTGCGGTATATGGTATACCAGATTCTATGACAACCCGCTTTTGCAATACCGAGACGCTGCAAATCTCACGCAACCTCAGCGTTGGCAAATAATCCCAAACCGGCGTGCATCACGGGGTCGCATGGCGCCAACCGCCTGGTCAGGGCTGAACATGGCCTGCCGTTGCGGGAGGGATCAGCCGCCGCCTGCTTGGGGTGGGTGCCTCTCGCAACCTCAGCACTTTTTTCGGTTGCTCGGCTCCCGCGCAACAGCCTCGAACCAGCGTCAGGTGCCGGCATCGCTCGTTCTGAAGGAGCGGATGGTTGAACCGCCGTGGTCGGTATCGGGCGGTGTGCTCGACCCCTGCCCGACACCGGAATAGCCGGTCAGCGCCTGC
This sequence comes from Allostellaceae bacterium, assembly GCA_050729795.1. Taxonomy (GTDB): domain Bacteria; phylum Pseudomonadota; class Alphaproteobacteria; order ATCC43930; family CGMCC-115725; genus AP-15. Next base: position 23,422 of record JBOHME010000053.1, read on the forward strand.
CAGGTTTGTGCATCGAGCGCCGCGGTGCGGTCGAGGCGATTGACTTTTTGAAACTCCGCGATTGCCCGCTGGGTCTGCGGACCCAGAACGCCGTCGAGCGACCCGTTGTAGAGCCCGCGATCGTGAAGCTCCACCTGAGCCCAGCGGACGTCGTCTTTCCAGAAGCTCGTGCCGGGCAGAACATCGTTCGACGTCTGCGATGCAGATGGCATGCTCATCGCATCTGCGGTGTCGCCAGGGTCCGCCGCATAGTCGAGCGCGGTACCTGCGATACCCAGGACCAGTACCGAGGCGGTTCCTATAAGGATCTTTCGGATCAATCTTGGCATCATTACCCCCGAGATCGATTTGATGGCAACAGGGTGCCGATATCTCGAAAACATCGAGGCAACGATCGCGTTCCCAGGTGTTGCAATATTTGCGTAATAAGGTCGTGCCGAAAGCTCGAAGTTCTCCCAGCAGTGGATAAAGGCGGGAGCGTCTCTTCGCGATCTCTACCGATTGCCGGCAGCTCTGCGCCGCCTTCCGCTCATCAGATAAATGTTGGCGCGCGGCTCGAACAGCGGATCGGCCGAGGCCTCGATGCCGTCCACACGCGGGATCGGGTCAAAGATCGTTTGCTGCTGCTCGCGGATGTTGTCCGGGACGATGTGCTGCAAGCTGATTTCGCCGAACGGGAGCCGGGGGCGCTCCTCCGGCCATCGGACCGTGGCATCGTCAACGGTGTCACCGTCCCCGGCCAGTTGCACGGTTACACGAAACCGCACAGGCTCCCTGGCGATGCGCTCCTTGATCTCGTCGAACAGAAAATCCGGGCTGCGCGCGGCGGCTTGCGTTTTGTCGAGATATTGGTTGCCGGCGACCGGCAGCACCCGATAACGCCCGTAACGGCTCATGCCCTGCGCGTTGGTAAACTCGAACGCGGACACCGCGTAGTACGACTCCGCGGCAAAGCTGGTCGGGATCGGCTTGGGAATTTGCACAAACGTCTGGGCCGCCGGATGTGCTGCGAGAAACCGTTCGATCGCGTTCGGGTGCGGTGCGGCGGGCTTGGTGGCGACGAGCGCGTTAAGGAAGGCGACGAGCCCTTCGGCGGTGCGCACCGGAAACGCATCGACCGAATGGGCAATGATGTCGGTATGGATGTGCGGAGCCAAATCGAAGCGAACCGCGAACCCGCGCGGGCCGGCCCCTTGCGGGTCGTTGTCGGCGATCGTCGGGATTCCGGCAAAGTTCGAGAAGCGGACCGTCACCGGGGTGGAATTGCGGGAGAGATGCGGCGCCCGCGTCAGCGCTTCGGCTTCCGGGGAAGGCGTGAACACCCCGCGCAGCAGGATGCCCTTGGCATGGGCCGGTCTCGACCCCGGATGAACCCCGCCATTGACTTTGTCGAACACGGCGATCGTTTCCCGGCTCAGCGCCAGCAGCTTTTCATCGGTCGTCAGCGGCATGGCTCGATCCTCCGTCCAAGGCCCAAAGAGCTTCGGCCCAATATGCCTCTCGCCAATATCTCCCACGTTGTATCACCCGAGGCGACTTGCCGTTAAAATTAATGCTATAGGACGGAAAACCCGGCGCGCGCCGGGATTCGAGCAAAACGGCTCTGGAAACGGTGGACTATATGAGCACTGAGGATATCCCAGGGGACATGACGGACGGCTTTCACCTCGTCGTCGAGGCGCTGAAGCTGAACGGGATCGATACGATCTATGGTGTGGCCGGCATTCCGATCACCGATCTCTTGCGGCTGGCGCAGACCGAAGGCATTCGCTATTTCGGCTTTCGCCATGAGCAGTCGGCCGGCAACGCGGCGGCGATCGCCGGTTTTCTGACCCAGCGGCCGGGCATCTGCATGACCGTCTCGGCGCCCGGCTTTCTCAATGGGATGGTGGCGCTCGCCAATGCCACGACCAACTGCTTCCCGATGATCATGATTTCGGGGTCGAGCGATCGGGCGATTGTCGATCTCGAACAGGGCGATTACGAGGAGCTCGACCAGCTCAATGCCGCGCGGCCCTATGCCAAGGCGGCCTATCGCATCAACCGCCCGCAGGATATCGGCATCGGCGTGGCTCGCGCGATCCGCGCCGCCGTATCCGGGCGGCCGGGCGGCGTTTATCTCGATTTGACGGCCGAGGTGCTGGGCTCGGCGCTCGATGCGCAGGCGGGGCGAAAGTCGCTGATCAAGATCGTCGATCCGGCGCCGCCGCAGCCACCCGCACCGCAGGCGGTTGCGCGCGCGATCGAATTGCTGGCGAACGCGCAGCGCCCGCTCCTGGTCCTCGGCAAGGGGGCGGCCTACGCGCAGGCCGACCGCGAGATCCGCTCGTTTATCGAGACGACCGGGATGCCGTTTTTGCCGATGTCGATGGCCAAGGGGCTGCTGCCCGACGATCATCCGCAATCGGCTGCGGCCGCCCGCTCCTATGCGATCGGCCAGGCGGATGTCGTGGTCCTGGCCGGGGCGCGGCTCAACTGGCTCCTGTCGCACGGCCGGCCACCCTTGTGGAACGCCGACACCAAATTCGTGCAGATCGACATCGCGGCGACCGAGATCGACAGCAACCGGGCGATCGCCGCCCCGGTCGTCGGCGACATCAAATCGGTGTTCGCCGCATTCAACGCCACGCTGCAGCCCGGCCAGATCAAGCGCCAGGCGGCGTGGATGGACGAGATGGCCAAGCGCAAGCAGCAGAATGTCGAGCGCATGGCGGCGCGGCTCAACGCCGATCCGAGCCCGATGAACTTCTCAAGCGCATTGCGCGCGGTGCGCAACGCACTCGCCACCCGGCCCGATGTCTACATCGTCAACGAAGGCGCCAACACGCTCGATTTCGGCCGCAATATCATCGATATGAGCCTGCCGCGCCACCGCCTCGACAGCGGCACCTGGGGGGTCATGGGCATTGGCATGGGCTACGCGATCGGTGCCGCCGCGGTGACCGGCAAGCCCGTCGTCGCGATCGAGGGCGACAGCGCCTTTGGCTTCAGCGGCATGGAGATCGAGACGATCTGCCGCTACCAACTGCCGGTCACGACGGTCATTTTCAACAACAACGGGGTCTATCGCGGCGACGCCGCCGGCATCGCCTACACGCCGACCGGCCTCCTGCGCGATGCGCGCTACGAGCGGATCATCGAGGCGTTTGGCGGCAAGGGCTACCACGTGACCGATACGCCGGGTCTGACGGGCGCGCTGAGCGAGGCGCTCGCATCCGGCAAGCCGGCGCTGATCAACGCCGTGATCGACCCGACCGCAGGCACCGAGAGCGGGCACATCCAGAGCCTCAACCCGCGCAGCGCCGCCGCCCAACGCAAATGACCGAGCCGGGGCCACCGGCGTCGCGAGCCGCGATGAGCGTGGCGGCAACGGAGGCTGCAACCGGACCAACGGCGGGGCTCACCGCTCGAAGTGCCGCGCGTGTGCTTGCGCTTGGGGCTGACTTCGTTCGGCGGGCCGGTCGCGCATCTCGGCTATTTTCGCGGCGAGATCGTCGAGAAGCGTCGCTCACTCGAGACAGCGTGTATGGACCAGTGCCATTCCGGCCCCGAGCGATTTCGCGATCGGCATCGCGGCATATCTGCTGCTGGCGCTGTGGGCGGCGCCACCCTGGCTGGTCGTCGCGTCGGGGCGCGGTGATGGCGACGGTGGTTGCCTTGCTGCCCGGAACGCGCTAAGCGACGCTCACGCAATTGTGCCGACACCGGGGGGAGGCGGCTGATGGCGAGGGGATTGCTTGTTGCGTTGTTCTTGCTGATCGGAGTCGCCGGCGCGCGCGCCGAGCCCTCGACAAGCCTGTTCCTGGATGACCTGACCTGGCCCGAGTTACGCGCCGATGTCGCGGCCGGCAAGACCTCGATCATCATCCCGATCGGCGGCACCGAAGAGAACGGGCCGCAGATGGCGCTCGGAAAGCACAATCGACGGGTCAAGCTGCTTACGGAAATGATCGCGCGGAAACTGGGCAACGCGCTGGTGGCGCCGGTCATCAAATATGTGCCGCATGGCGATGTCCACCATCCAACCGGGCAGCTCGCATTTCCCGGCACGACCAGCGTTCCGGTCGGCGCCTTCGAAGAGGTGCTCGAAGGGGCGGCGTGGAGCTTCAAGCTCGCCGGCTTTCGCAACATTCTGTTTCTCGGCGACCATGGCGGCTACCAGCACAATCTGCAGCTGGTTGCACAACGGCTCGATCGGGAATGGGTCGGGACGGGGGTACGCGCCTGGGCACTCTACGAATACTACAAGGCGAGCGAGATCGAGTTCGGCCAATTGCTGAAGAGCAAAGGCTATAGCGAGGCCGAGATCGGGAGCCATGCCGGGCTCCTCGACACCTCGCTGATGATGGGAGTCGATCCGAGCATGGTCCGCACCGATCTCCTGGGCGAGACCAAGCCCGGCGACGGCGTGCACGGCGACCCGACCCACTCGAGCGTGGCGCTCGGTCGGCTCGGCGTCGATCTGGTCGTGTCGCGGACCGTCGCCGCGATCAGAAGCGATATCGCCCAGCGCTGAACCCGTCACCGATAACCGGTCCGCTGTAGCCTTTGCCTTCCCCTTGTTCGATTCGGAGGTCTCCTTGCCCCGGCTGATGCGTCGCTGGCTGCGCGTTGCGCTTTGGGTCGTGCCGCTGTTGGCGCTCGGCGCCGGCATCTGCCGATTGCCGATCTGGCCGGTTCGTGGTGTCGCGGGGCACTTCGAAGCCTTGTGCTCGGCTGCGGCCTCGGTGCTGCACCTGGCCCAGACCGCCGCAGCGCCAGCCCGTGCCGTCGCCGCACCCGCCGCCCCGGCCGCGGCTCCGGCTTCGGGTGCCGCTGCGGCACCGGCGCCGGC
>JBOHME010000054.1:0-28125 GCA_050729795.1 Allostellaceae bacterium
GGCCTCTTTTCATGCGATTCTCCGGCCCGTGCAGTCGTGCCACCATTTCGCCCGGTCCAGATTGCAGCGGCTTGGACAGATTGTCGCGCGCAAGGAAGCGGCCGGGAAGGGATCACCGGACAAATTCGGGTTCTGGTTTCGGCGTGGGATGACGCCGTGATCCGGTGTTCGCGCGACCGGCCACCGGGTCGCGATGGCGATAAGGTCAAGCCCAGCTGCGGCGATCGCCTGCCGCGGCAAGCCTCACATGGAGCTTTGGGATTTGCCGAAGACGCCGACCCGAAAGCTGAAGGTATTCCAGGCACAGTTCGGCTTCTTTGACACGGTCCTGGCCGCGCCGAGCCAGGCCGCGGCACTGCGGGCGTGGGGAACGCACCGAAATCTGTTTGCGACGGGAGACGCGAAGGTGGCGACGGATGAGGTGGCGATTGCCGCCGCCTTGGGGCAACCGGGGCCTCTGCTGCGGCGCGCCATGGGATCGAACGAGCCATTCGCGCTCGAGCCCACCAGCTTGCCAAAGATCCCGGATACACCGAAGGCCACGCCCGTCTCGACAAGGCCACCGCCATCAAAGGCAAAGCCGAAAACGGAACCCGCCCGAAGGCCGCCGGCTGATCGCTCCAAGCTCAACGCCGCCGAGGCGGCGCTCGGCGAACTCGACGACCGGCGCAAGCGGGAAGAGGTCGATCTGCGTCGCCAGCAGGACGAACTCAACGCGAAGCGGGCGGCCGCGCAGCAAAGCTATGTCGATGCGCGCAAGAAGGCCACCGCAGCCGTGGTCGCTGCCCGAGAAGCTTATCGCAAAGCCAGTGGAACCGATTGATCTAGCTGGCCTTCCGCGCCTTGGGCTTTGTCGATCTCTTGGCGACGGGTTTCGGTTTGCGGGCCGGCTTGTTATCCCCCTTATCCTTGGCCGCCAGACTCGCGCGCAACGCCGCCATCAGGTCCACCACGTTGCTGGTCTCACCCTCGTCGATTTCGGTCACCTTGCGACCCTTTTGCTTGTCGGCGATCAGCGTCTTCAGCGCGCGTTCGTAACGGTCGACGAGCTGGCTGGGATCGAAAGGTCCTTCACGTTGATCGATGATCTTTTCCGCGATGGCGATCATCTCGGGATCGGGCTTGGCGTCCGCAATCGAATCGAAAATCTCGTCGGGCTTCCGGACCTCGGCGTCCGAACGGATCGTGTAGGCCAAGATCCCCTTGCCGCGGGGTTCGAGGGCCAGTATCCGCTCGCGGGTGGCAAGGACGATGCGACCGAGGGCGATCTGCCCCGACTTCTCCATGGCGGCGCGGATCACATTGAAAGCTTCCTCGGCCATCTTGCCGTCGGGTGCGAGGAAGTAGGGACTATCCCAATAGATCCGGTCGATCTCGGCTTCGGCAACAAAGCGCTCGATGTCGATCGTCTTGGTGCTCTCCAGCTTGACCGATTTGATCTCCTCGTCGGTCAGGATGATGTATTCGCCCTTGGATAATTCGTAGCCCTTCACGAGTTCCGAGCGTTCGACCGGCCCGGTGTCCGGATCCGTGGTGATCATCTTGATGCGGTTGTTCGTGGCCGGATTGATCAAGTGAAAATGGACATCGCCACCAGAGTCCGTCGCTGTGTAGAGCGCGACGGGGCAGGTTACGAGGGAGAGCTTCAGGTGACCTTGCCAGCTCGGATGGTAGGCCATTTTCGAGATCCTTTTGGGGCTTAGACGCGCCTTCGGCCGCAGTATGGCCTTAGGGCCGAGGCGTTCGAGGGGCGCCGATCAGCCGCACGACGCCGTTCCGCCTGTTTCGAGGTCGATCTTGAAACAGTGCTCGTGTCCGCTGGATACCTCACGCACGATCACGCGGATCTCATGATCCTCGTCGGCAGCGTAGGGGTGGTGTTCGATGTAGGCCACAGCAGCGGCCTCAAAGCTTGTCTCCGTCACGTGCCGCGCATGATGGCTGTCGAGATGACTGGCGTTGACCCGGAATTCTCGCGCGGGGGCGTTCGGCATGGCCAGTCTCCTCTGCCGGCAAACGCGATATCACGCGAAAGGGTTCAAGCGCGTAGGTTGATCCCGGTGTCGCACCGGATCGACTGGCGTCTCCACTCCGTTCCAACTCCAGGGCGGAGCGGAGCGGATGATGGCGACAGCAGTGCTTACCCGGTATCACGAGAAGCGGGATTTCGACAAAACTGCGGAGCCGTCGGGGAACGACAAGGTCGTCGCCTCCGATCAGTTGCGCTTCGTCATCCAGAAGCACGCGGCCAGCCATCTGCATTTTGATCTGCGCCTCGAATATGGCGAGGTCTTCAAGTCCTGGGCGATCCCCACGGGGCCGTCGCTTGACCCGAGCGATCGGCGTCTGGCCATGGAGGTCGAGGATCACCCGCTCGACTATGGCGATTTCGAGGGCACAATCCCGAAAGGGCAGTATGGCGGCGGCACCGTGATGCTCTGGGACCGAGGCTATTGGGCCCCGCAAGCGGGGTTCGAAAAGATCGGCCAGGCACTGGGCAGGGGCGAGTCGAAGTTCGTCATGGAAGGCGAGCGGCTGCATGGCTCCTGGGTCATCGTGCGGACCCGGCGCGATGGTGGCCGAGCTAATTGGATGCTGATCAAGCATCGCGACGAGGCGGCCGTTCCTGGCAATGTCGCCGGCCCGTCTCCTGATGACCGGTCCGTTGCATCGGGACGCACCTTGGAGGAGATCGCCGCCGGGAAGGGACGTCGCGCCAAGCCCTTCATGACAGCTTCAGGTTCAGAGGCCGGCGCGGTGTGGCAGAGCAACCGCAACGATGGTCATGCGGCGGGGTCGCCTCGCGTTGCGGCCTCCGTTAAATCGTCGCGGGCAGAGGCGAAGCGCAAGACCGCGGGTAGCCTGCCCCCATTTATTGAGCCGCAACTCGCCAAGTCCGTGGCGAAGCCGCCCGCCGGCCCCGGTTGGGCTCACGAGATCAAGTTTGACGGCTACCGCATGCAGATGCGGATCGAGGGCGGTAAAGCCGCCCTTCTTACCCGCAAGGGGCTCGACTGGTCGGAAAAATTCCCAGTTATCGCGGCCGCCGGGGCCGTTCTGCCCGACGGCATCGTCGATGGTGAGGTGGTGGCGCTCGACCATAGCGGTGCGCCGGATTTCGCCGCGCTGCAGGCGGCGATCGCGGATGGCAAGACCAAGGAAATGGTGTTTTTCGTCTTCGACCAGATGTTCGCAGGGTCGGAGGACCTGCGCCCGCTGCGTCTCGCGGAGCGGAAGGAGCGGCTGCAAGCGGCGGTCGAGCAGGCGCCGGCCAACATCCGCTATGTCGATCATTTCGTGACGGCCGGCGATGCCGTCCTGCGATCTGCGTGCCGGATGGATCTGGAGGGGATCGTCTCCAAGCGCCTCGACGCCCCTTACCAGTCAGGGCGCGGCGACAGCTGGATGAAGTCCAAGTGCCGGGCGGGCCACGAGGTGGTGATTGGCGGCTACACCACGACCGACGGTGCCTTCCGGTCGCTGATCGCCGGCGTCAACCGCGACGGTCGCCTCGTCGCGGTGGGCCGCGTTGGGACCGGCTTCGGCCGCGAGAAAGTCGACCGGCTGCTGCCGCAGCTGAAGGCGCTCGAGACCGATAAGAGCCCCTTCACCGGCAAGGACTCGCCCCGCAAGGCCGGAGGCGTGCATTGGCTGCGGCCGGAGCTTGTCGCCGAGATCGAGTACGAAGGGTTCACCGCCGACGGGCGGCCGCGCCAGGCATCGTTCAAAGCGCTGCGGCAGGACAAGCCCGCCGAGGAGGTCGAGGTCGAGACGACGGCGCCGGCCGACACCGAGCTTACGGAACCCGCACCGGCCGCGATCCCGCGAAACAGTGCGGGGACGCCGCGTGGCTCCGTATCGGTCATGGGCGTCGCGATCTCACACCCCGACCGACGGCTCTGGCCCGATGCACATGACGACCAGCCGATCACCAAACTCGATCTCGCCCGCTACTACGAAGCCGTTGGCGACTGGCTGATCCAGCACATCAAAGGTCGGCCGTGCTCGATGATCCGCATGCCCACGGGGATCGAGGGCGAAGAAAAGTTCTTCCAGCGTCACACCGGCAAGGGCCAGTCCTCGCTGATCACCGAGGTAACGGTTTGGGGTGATCGCAAGCCCTACCTGCAGTTCGACCGGGTCGAAGCCCTGATTGCGGCGGCGCAAGTCGGTGCTCTGGAATTGCATCCCTGGAATTGCCAGCCGTTCGAGCCCGAGCAGCCGGGGCGGGTGGTGTTCGACCTGGATCCGGCGCCGGATGTGCCGTTTGAGCAGGTGATTGCCGGGGCTCGAGAGATCCGCGACCGTCTGCACGGGGCTCGTAAGCTTCTGCAAGACGACGGGCGGCAAAGGCTTGCATGTGGTGACGCCGGTGGCGGCCAAGGACATCGGTTGGCCGATCGCCAAAGCGTTCGCTCGCGATGTTTGCAAGCGCATGGCCGCGGACTCGCCGGACCGCTACCTGATCAACATGGCGAAGAAGGAACGCCACGGTCGCATTTTCCTCGACTATCTGCGCAACGACCGCATGTCCACAGCGGTAGCGCCGCTCTCGCCGCGCGGGCGGCCCGGAGCACCGATTTCCATGCCCGTGAGCTGGAGCCAGGTGAAGAGGGGGCTGGATCCGCAGAAATACACGATCCGGACCGCACCGCCGCTGGTGCGCAAGCTGAGCGCCTGGGAAGATTACTGCGAGGGCGAGCGATCGCTTGCGGCCGCGATTGAGAGAATGGGCCAATCGTAGCCGAGGACGTGATCGATGCTCGGACACAGAAGCCGCGCTGCGGGTGCCGCCGCGCGCCGACATCGTCGGCATCTTCCCAACGAGGGCGAATGCTGGCCGCGACGTTCCTCGACCACGCGGTGTTCGTGCGCGAGCTCCTGCCCGAGGACCTCAAACTTGATCAGTCGTGACGAGGCAATGAAGGCGACCCCGTATCTGGCGATGGTCGTTGAAGGTCCATGCCCGCCAAATCGATGTGGTGACCCGCGCGAAATGGCGGGACGAGCTCGGCCGCAACCGGCCCGCCACTCTGGACGCGCCCACCTGGTTGTGGTCGAGCATTGTTGAACTGGTTGCGAATCACGAAGCAGCTTATCTCGAACATTGCCGCAAATACGCACTCAACCGGGAGCTGGCTGCATGTAGGTGGCAGGCAACTCTACTCAAACCGCGTCGTTTACCTGTTGTCTCGCGAAAGCGGGCAGATTCAATCAGAGGTGAAAATGCCGAAAGAAACCCACACAAGAGCTGCCGAGCATCACGAGAGCGCCGCGAAAGCGCATCGTACTGCTGCGGAGCATCATGGCCGGGGCGAACACGATACAGGCCATGAGCATTCAACTAAGGCCCATGAACATTCGACCGAAGCTCATCGTCACTCAACCGAAGCCCACGGAAAAAGCGGAGAAGCGCGGACAAAGAAATAAACCTTAATTAGCCGGGGCAGCGATGCCCCGGCTCATGTTCGCCGATATCAATCTAATTGATCAAAATTTAGAATGGAAGCACCCGAGCTGGAACGGTGTCTCTGGCGGTCCTTGGTGCAGGAGCCACGCCCAGCCGAAAATCAGCTCAGTTCACCACTCTGATCCTGCTTTTCGGCGCCGCTTTGGCAGGGCTGTCACGGTCGCAGGCGTCGCTGGCTCCTTCTTCTTTCCGGAGACCGGCAGCAGCAGGCTGGTTTGCCTGCGATCGACGGCAGCTTTACGTTTTGGCTTCGCCGCGGCGCTGCCTTCCTGCGCCAGGCTGCGTTTGAGCGCAGTCATCAGGTCGTGCACCGGCGCCGACGAGTGCCGCGCCTTTGAATGCACCGCGCCCGGCCGCTTGCCCGATCAGCATCAGGTGTCTGTTCACGATCGATCAACGGCTGTCGCGGGCCGCCCCGTTTCTTAATTGGCGCGTGTCATTTTGAAAATTATCTGGCGACGATTTTTGAGCGGTAATTGGCGTACCTTGTTCAGGCTTACGGGCATGACCGGGCGCGTCCGACTTCGCGTCCGTCAATCATGCAGTCCGCTTTGGCGTCGTAACCCCGGATAGCCGGACATTTCGCGGGTGGCCGCTCATGGACCATTTGGCGGACATGCCCAGCCGACGCCCACAGGGAGCAGGAGCGGCGCGCCAGATATTTTTCAAAAATGACAGCCAATGCGGCGCCGCGACTTTCCACCAATGTGTGATAATGCCGCGCCAACGCACCCGTCACCGTCGATCGGTCGAACGGGCGCGAAAGCTACTTTGGGAGTATCGACACCAGATGAACGCCCTCAAAGACTCCATCAAATCAGGTAGAACCGTCGTCGGGACGACCGCGACCCCGAACGTCGACGTGGCGATCCTATCCGACGCCGGGTACGACTTCGTGCTGCTCGATACCCAGCACTCCGCCTGGGAGATCAAGCAGCTGCAACCGTCGATCCAGACGATGCGCGGCAAGCAGGCGGCGCCGCTGGTGCGCGTCGCCGCAAACCAGGCCTATCAGATCTGCTTCGCGCTTGACGCCGGGGCACGAGGCATCGTTGTGCCGATGGTCAACACCCGGGAGGAGGCGGAGGCCGCCGTGCGCGCCTGCCGCTATTTTCCCCTCGGCAACCGCAGCAACGCTGGAGTGCGCGGCGAGTGGGGCGAGTTCAAGAATTACCGCGATTACCTCGACGCCGTGAACGACGGGGTCGTTATCGTGCCGATGATCGAGACGAACCAGGCACTGGAGAACCTCGATGCCATCGCCTCGGTCCCGGGCGTCGACGTCCTGCTGATCGGCCCGTCCGATCTTTCGATCGAGCTGGGGGTGCCACTCGACTACCAGTGCGACCTCTATCAGCGAGCGCTCGATAAAATCGCGGCGACCGCCGCGAAGCACGGCGTCGCCGCCGGGATGTATTTCATCCCGCCCGGGATGGACCCGAACTTCTACGTCCAGAAGGGGTTCAAGTTCTTCACCATGCCGTGGGGGCCCTGGGCGACGGCCGGGATCAAGAACGCTCTGGCCGGGATCGAGCGCTAACGACGGGTCTATGCAGGCGGTCCGGCGAAATGGCCGAATCGCTCCACGTGCGCCGCTGCGGGGAGATTGGCATAGCCGCTCGGCGCGCCAGATAATTCTCAAAGACCTACGCCAGATAATTTTCAAAATGAAAATTAGCGCGGGAAGCGAACCGGCCCAATCTCTACGTGATAATCCGGTTCCCGCTTTCCATCGACACTCAGCCGCGAGCAGTGGTATTATCTTCCTGAAATCGCGACGGATTTCAGGATCAAATCGATGTCTCGCAACCGCCTGCAGCACCAAAAGGGCCTCTCGGATGACGCGTTCGAGCAGCTCTATCCGAACGAGGAGGCCTGCCGGAAGGCGTGGTTCGCTTGGCGTTGGCCTGAGGGCTTCAAGTGTCCGCGGTGCGCCGGGGCAGAGTATTCCGAAATCCGCGATCGGCAACTGCTCCAATGCCGGCGCTGCCGCTGCCAGGTATCGCTGAGCGCCGGCACCGTGCTGCAAGGCACCAAGCTGCCGATGCGGGTGTGGTTTCGGGCCATGCATCTGCTCGCCCAGGGCAAGAAGGGCCTGTCCAACATCGAGCTGGGCCGGCGGCTCGGGATCTCGACCAACGCCGCCTGGCGAGTTCAGCACAAGCTGATGCAGGCGATGCTCGAGCGAAACCGGCGCTACAAGCTCGGCGCCGCCGGACCGCGGATCGAGATCGACGATGCCTATATCGGCGGCGAGCGCACCGGTGAAGGCACCGGGCGCGGCCGGCGCGGACATACGCCCTTCATCATCGCGGTCGAGACCACCTCGGACGGCCGACCACTGCACACCCGCCTCCAGGTCGTGCGCGGGTTTCAGACGGTCGAAACCAAGCGGCTGTGCACCAATGTCGAGGCCGGTGCGACCGTCGTCAGCGACGGCGGCCAGTGGTTCCGCTGCATCGCCGAGCAGCCCGGCATCACCCATGAGCGCCACATCACCGGCACCGACCGCGCCAGCGCCCGCCATCCCGCCTTCCGTTGGGCCAACACCATGCTCGCCAATATTAAGAACAGCCTCTTGGCCACCCATCGTGCCGTCAGCGCCAAACACCTGCCGCGCTACCTCGGCGCCTTCGCCTGGCGCTTCAATCGCCGCTTCGTCCTGAAAACGATCCATCAACGCCTCGCCGGCGCCGCAGCGACAACCCCGCCCATGCCCTATCGCCTTCTCAAATTGGCTGAGGCTCGATGGTAAGCGGGATCCGGTTTATTCCACTGAGATATGAGGGGAGCCATTGTGGCTCTGAAATTCAGGACCGAGAATGTCGCTCCCTAGCTAGTCGGGCGCATTGCGCCACGCGCTATCAGCGCGGCGCCGTCACCCGGCAGCAAGATCACGCCCGCCGATCAACGGCCGTGCGCGCCGACAGGCCAAATTTGCCAGCGAGCAGGCAAGCGGCACTTTGGGAGCGAAAATGGCGGGCAGAGTCGCGGCTGAAAGGCCCTTCCCAGCTCATTTGCCGCCCGCTCATGCTTCAATTTGAGCGATCCTGCAACCCTGCCTATCCGGCGAGGACCGGGGGTGCAAGCGGCGATGCGACAGATGGAAGGCGCGGGATGCGCCGGCGCATCCTCTCAAGGGTGCGGTTGCCGGCTTTCTCGATTTGTCGGCGGCGTTGCCGAAACCGGCGGCGCGGAGGCTTGCATTATGAACCGAACCACAGCCAAGCGGCCCGCCCTGCCTGAGATCGCGGCGGGCGGAGCCTTCGAGATCGAGACAGCGGCCCCGGTGATCAACCGGCCAAAATCAACCGGCCCGCGCGCCGGCAAGAAAGCCGTGCCGTTATGGTTGCCGGCCGCCGCCAAGCGCCAGCTCGACATGATGATGGTTGAGCAGGACACGACGAAACAGGCGTTATTGAGCGAGGCCGTCAACGACCTGTTCAAAAAATACCGCAAACCACCAATCGCTTAGGTTGTTATACCGCCAATGTCACACGATCACTCAGTGTGATATTATACGAGGGCGCGGGATGATCGAGAAGCATGCCTACGAAGCCATCGGGATTGGGGTTTCCGGTAGCAGCGGAACCGAAAGTTCGATCCAGCGCATCACAGGGCTTCGTAGGACCGCACCCGACCCCACAACGGCCGCTCAGCCCCCGCGGCGGGAACCATCCAAAATGCCCCAACGCGGCCATTCGCTCGGCCGGCGAGACCGGTGGTCCATCATCGCGCCTCGCACCGGATGTGGGGATGGGGCCTTCTCAAAACTCCTTTGCAAATCGGCCCGCTTTACCGAACGGAGCCTTTTGGGATAGGTCGAACACCGCCTTGCCAAGCCGCGGCAACGTTCTGAGCGGGCCGCTTTTGACGGCGTGGTTATCTGCGGAGGTGAACGAGTTTTGTCGAGCGAACGTTCGTGAGGAGATAGCTATGACCGAACCCGCATCAGCCACAGATCTCCGGTATTGTGTATCAAGCGCCACCACAACAACATTTAGCCCGGCCAGCCGCCATCCTACCATATCCGGATGGGCGACACATATGTCATTTCCGGGCTGCGCAAGAAGCGGGCTGAGCTATCCGGCGAGCTGATCGCGGCCGAGAAGCACATCCTACAGCTGCGCACCGACCTCGATTGCCTTGATGGCGCAATCCGGCTGTTCGACCCCGAGGCCGAGCCGCGCAAGATACGGCCTGTACAAACCCGCCGTGTGTCCGGCCCGATCCCGCGTGGCCAGTGCAGCCGGGCGATCCTCGATATGCTCCGCCGGGCGGACCAGCCGATGACGGCGCAGGAGATCGCCGCCCGGCTCGCGGCAGACTACGGAATCGATGCCGCCAACAAGGGCGCGATGAACGCCTTGGTCGCGAAGGTGCGGAACGCGCTCTTGCACCAGAAGGGGCTCGCGAGCGAGCTGCGCGGCGGCGCGAAGGTTTGGCGGGCGCGGGACTGAGCCGACAGTCCGAAGGATTGAACTACTCGTTCTTGCGAGCCGGCATCGCCGCGGTTTGTCCCTGGAAAATGTCGGTTGCGCGCGATCCATATGCTTCGGATATATCTAGCTCTGTTGTGAGTTGAAAAAATGTGAGTTGGCAAGGCATATCATCGATTGGTGTTAGCTCTATCCGTAGGGGGCCACTGTTCCTGATTTCAAGAGTTATCTTCCCGTTCCATCCAGGCTGAATCCACGGTGCCGTTTGATGCATTGAAAGGCCGACTCGGGCATATGTGCTTCGACCCTCAACAAGTCCAATTAAATGGTTGGGTACCCAGATACGCTCATATGTTTGCGCAAGTATAAATTCTCCTGGGTCTAGAACTACCGTTTCTCGTTTGCCAAACTTATTTTTGATCTTCAGGGTTTCTTCGTGCCACAAACCAGTCTCGGCGATAACGCCAATGCCCTTAGCGAGAGAAAACGTTGCTGATGGCGCATCCTTCAATTTGGTGAACGCGAGACCAAGGCGAAGGTCAACAGAAGCCTCGCCCCATTGCCTTTCCTCAAGCGTAGGTTCGAACCGAATTTCGCCTCGCTCAACTGCCCCGCGTATGTCAGGTTGGGACAGTACCATCGTACGGCTCCCGAGTTATGCGGCTCTTGCAAGGGCCGAAGATACGTGAGCTATACCATTTGTCGTGAAAAATGACCCGCGTATCCACACAGATATCGAATCTTTTTCAACAGCGCGCACTTGGCACCTCACGGACCAGGATTCATCGCCTGACTGATTAAGCTGCTCCTCGGAAACGAAACCGGAGATTGATCCATCTACAGTTTCGATTGTAACCAAGAGTTCATCAGGAAAAGGTCCTGGAGAAACCGAGCATGGCACGGAAATGATTGATCCAGGTTCAATCTTCGGCATCGCGTCATTCTCCTTTTCCTAAATTAAACGTGAGCGCTTGTCTTGTCTTGTTTTATATTGGTCAATGATTCGCGATAAGTCAATGCTTCCGTTGCCAATATCCGCAGAAATCGACGCTGGGCCGGTTCGCCATCGCGAGCGCCACAAGCCGGTCAACCTGTTCGCCGTTCGCTTCGCGGCGATGATCCTCGCGCCAGGATGCCTCTTGCGCGAATCGGATCAGATACGGGCCGGCAAGATGATGATGGTGGCCGATTTCGGCCCGGCGCATGCGGCTGAAAAACGACTCGGCGTTGTTGGTGTAGACGCCACCGGGCAGGCTGTAGGCTTCCTGATGGTTGATCCGGTGCATTGTGAACCGGGCATGCAGCTCATTCCAGGACCCGGCCTCGTCCGCGTATAGCTCGGTCTGCGGCGCAACGCGGGTGCGGATGAAATTGAGCGCCGCGACCTCGGATTCGAACACGCCGGGAAGCGTTCTGCCGTTGCGCTCTCGGATCACGACCACGACCTTGCGCTTGCCCGACTGGTTCATCCGCAGCCGCCGATCGCGGCGGTTCTCGCGCAGGTTTGCCGGCTTGACGTAACCGCCGAAATAGCCGCCATCGACTTCCGCCTTGCGGCCAGGTCCGCCGACATGCGCGCTCTTGCTCTCGGCTGCCATCGCTTCTCTCATTTTGTGCGCGAGAACGAAGCTGGTTTTGTATTGCACCCCGAGGTCGCGAGCCAGCGCCAGCATGCTCTTGCCCTTGACCTCGTTGCAGAAGATCGCGATGGCGAGGAGATAGGACCGCAGCGGCATCTTGTGCGAAGCGAACAGCGTCCCGGAGGTGACGCTGAAATCCTCGGTATTATGGCGTAAACGCCATAATACCGGAATCGTGTGGTATTCGACTCCTTGTCCGAGATGCGCTTACTCTCGCAGAACTCTCTGCGGTACCGGCGCCAGATCCTTGCATTGAAGAACTTTTTCGCGGGCCGGCGCTGCACCGTCATGCTGCTCGACGATCTTTCTTCCCAGGAACACGACCTCCAATTGCACAGCATCGCGAATGGGGTTATCAGCCTGGAACAGCTTTCGGTCGACTATGGGGCCGAGCGTCGGCGCTTACGGATCGTGAAGATGCGCGCCATGAAATTCCGCGGCGGGTATCATGACTTCACGATCGAGACCGGAGGGGTCGCTATCTTTCCGCGGCTCGTCGCCGCGGAACATCACAAGGCGTTTTTGGGCGAACTCAGCTCGACCGGCTCTTCCGAACTCGATGCGCTGCTTGGCGGCGGTATCGAGCGAGGGACAAGCGTGCTGCTGATCGGCGGCGCCGGGGTCGGCAAGTCGTCGATCGCCCTGACCTACGCGATGGCAGCGGCGGCGCGGGGCGAGCCTGTTGCGATTTTCGCCTTTGACGAGGGGCTCGGGACGGTGTTTGCACGCGCTCGGGGCCTTGGTATGCGACTGCAACAATATGTCGACTCGGGCCAGATCTGTATCCGACAGATCGACCCGGCCGAGATGTCGCCGGGTGAATTCGCGCACATTGTGCGCCATAGCGTTGAGCAGGACGGGGTCCGGGTCGTCGTTATCGACAGCCTGAACGGCTACATGAACGCGATGCCCGAGGAGCGGTTTCTGCTCCTGCAAATGCACGAGCTCCTCAGTACGCTTAATCAGCTTGGTGTCGTAACGATTTTGGTCCTGGCGCAGCATGGCTTGATGGGGCCGATGCAAACCCCCCTCGACATCAGCTATCTCAGCGACGCGGTGTTGATGCTCCGCTACTTCGAGGTGGAGGGCAGAGTTCGCCGCGCGATTTCCGTCGTCAAAAAACGCAGCGGCGTGCACGAGGATACAATTCGAGAGTTTCGATTGACGGAACAAGGGGTCAGGGTTGGCCCGCCGCTGACCGAGTTTCAGGGAATTCTTACCGGGGTGCCGGATTACCGCGGCGGTGCGAACCCGCTGCTTCCGACCGAAAGATCGCAGGAGTGACCCCTGGGCCGATCGATCGAGGTGACGGCAAGCGCGTCCTTGTGCTTGCCCCTACGGGGCGGGACGGTCCCACCGCCTGCACACTCCTCGAGCAGGCGGAGATTGCGTCACGGCTGTGTTCTTGCATCGACGAATTGGCGCAGGCGGTGGAAGCCGGTGCCGGCGCGGCGATCATCGCCGAGGAGGCGTTTCTCGCGCCCGGCCGGGAGCCGCTGTTCGAGTGGGTGGAGAAGCAGCCGCCGTGGTCCGATTTCCCGTTCATCATTCTGACGACCCATCACTTCGATGTACGACGCCGGCAAAATACGCTGCGGCTGATCGAGCATTTAAGGAACGTGACGCTGCAGGAGCGACCGATCCAAACCGTGACGCTCGTCAGCGCGGTGCAGGCGGCGTTGCGCGGCCGATTGCGACAATACGAGGCCGCGAGATATCTGGCTGAACGAGAGCATGCTGCGAGCCGTCTTGAAGAACTGGTCGGCGAGCGAACGCGGCAGTTGCAGGAAGCGAACACTCATCTGACCGCTGCTCAGGAGAGCCTTACCATGGCGCTCGAAGCAGCCCAGATGCGGACCTGGCATATCGATCTTGCCAGGGATCGCCACGAGAAGTTGCACACCGGGATTCGCCCTGCGCCGCCATGTCGCTGCTGGCCCGCTGGAGCAGCGCCGTCGAGGAGCGGCTTTTGCCTGAAGAAGAGCAGGCATTTGCGGCGGCTTTTGACCAAGCACGCGGGACCGGCAAGTTTCACCTCGAAGCAAGAGTGCTGTGGGGGCGATGAGGAAGTGCGATGGATTGTTGCCGAAGGTCGGATGTATCGGGACGAGGAGCACAATCCGGTCCGGTTAGCCGGCACGATTCGGGACGTGACTGAGCGTCGACAGGTGGAAGAAAGCTTGCGCCAAACCCAAAAACTTGAAGTAATCGGTCCGCTGACCGGGGGTGTTGCCCACGATTTCAACAATCTGCTGACCGCGGTGCTCGGTAACATCGAGTTGGCGAGCCTCCGCACGCGGGACCAAAACCTCCTCAGCGTCCTGCGGAGTGCCGCCAGCGCAGCCGAGCGCGGCGCAAAGTTGACGAGCCAGTTACTCGCGTTTGCCCGTAAGCAACATCTTGCCCCGCGTGTCGTCAGCCTAAACAAGCTGGTGTCGAGCATGGGAGATCTGCTGCTCCAGACAATTGGAGTTACGATTCGCATCGAGACGATATTGGAAATGAGCTCTGGCCCGTGTTAATCGACCCGACGCAACTGGAGCTCGTGATTCTGAACTTGGCGATCAATAGTCGTGACGCGATGCCTCATGGCGGACGGCTGACGATCGCGACGCGAAACATTGGGAGGTCCGATGCGCGTCGTCCAGCCGCGCTGAAACAGGGCGATTATGTCGCGATCTCGGTCAGCGATACCGGTTCCGGTATGACCCAGGAGGTGGCGGCGAAAGCATTCGAACCGTTTTTCACGACCAAGGCCGTTGGTCAAGGGACTGGGCGCGGCCTAAGCCAAGTCATTGGATTTGCGCACCAATCCGGCGGTGAGGTTCGTATCGATTCGCGCTTCGGCCAGGGCACTACGATCACAGTCCTCCTGCCGCGGAGCCGCGAGTCTCTGCCGCGAGTGATCGACGATGATAGGCCGGTGACGCATGACGGTAGAGCCGCGACGATCTTGGTCGTAGATGATGACCCCGCTGTTCGGACCCTCACGGTCCAGGCCCTCGAGACGATGAATTATCGGGTTCTCGAGGCCGAAAATGGGCGTGTGGCGCTGGATCTGTTTCGGCAGAACGACCAAATCGACCTCGCCCTAATCGACCTGATAATGCCCATGATGAATGGCCGGCAACTCGCCACCCGCATTCGCGCGGCCGATCCGAAGCGCGCACTCCTGTTCATGACGGGATACGACGACCTGTCCGGAAGTGATGATTCATTTGCTCAAGAAATGGTCATCAAGAAACCGTTTAAGCTGCTCGAGCTTGCTGCGGCTGTCGAGCGAGCTCTTAGTGGTCGCAACGATCCCGGGCTGACGCCGTGGAACCTCACCCCCATTCGGAAATCCGGCCGGAACCAATGATCCGAACAGCGGCCGCGGAGAATGGGAGCTGACGTGAATTGTTCACGCGCCTGATGGCCAGAGCGCCGACGGCCCGGCTTGCGCCGGCTTTAGACCGCATGGCTGCGGTAGCCCGATATCCAGTTTCGGCGCATCTCGCCACAGCAGCGAGGCGAGCGCAATCGTCCGGATAGTAAGCGTAAAGCTCCCCTCGGCTACATTAGCTCGCCGCCGTCGGCGCGTGCTGGGCGAGGCGCGGTCGGGATCGAGGAGGTGATAATGCACACCACGATCCCGACCTTCAGGAGCCTTGCGAAGACGCCCTGGAACAAGGGTCGCCTGATCGGCCAGAAGCGCCCGCTCAGGCCGAAGGATGTCTGGGCAATCCGGGTCCGGCTTCAGCTTGAGGGAAGAAAGCGCGACCTCGCTTTGTTCAACCTCGCGATCGACAGCAAGCTGCGCGGCTGCGATCTTGTCTCTCTACAAGTCGAGGACGTATGCGCCGGTGGCAGGGTGCCCGACCGCGGGACCGTGATCCAGAAGAAGACCGGGAGGCCGGTTCATTTCGAAATCACGGAGCAGACGCGGGCCTCGATCCGAGACTGGTTGGCCGAAGTCGACCTGAGGGGCGACCGCTGCCTTTTCCCGAGCCGTCTTCACACGCAGCCGCACCTCTCGACCCGTCAATACGCGCGGATCGTGCATGCCTGGGTCGAGAGCGCCGGGCTCGATAGCTCGGCCTACGGCACCCACTCGATGGGCCGGACGAAGGTGGCCCAAATCTATCGGAAAACCGGCAACCTGCGAGCGGTCCAGCTGTTGCTGGGACATACAAAGCTGGAGAGCACCGTCCGCTACCTGGGGATCGAGGTCGATGACGCTCTCAGTATTGCCGAGCAGGTCGAACTCTGATTGACTGCTGCGGCCCCGCCACTCGGTGGGGTCGCTACGCCCTCTAACGACACCGCTTGGATGCTCGGACCGCCAACGACCCGCAGAGCTGCGCAGAAACCGCACCGTCGGGAAGGAGCTGGAGACCCGCCATCCGAGACAAGCTGGCCAAACAGTAGCGAATGCCCCGAAGCGGCCATCGTCTTGACGGCCTGAGCTCGTTTTGGCGCTACTGCAGCGCCGAATTGAGATCAGCCGCATGCCAATGCCCGGCGAGGACTGCTCGCTGGTATCATCACCCAGTCCGGGCAACCGGCTCTGGGTAAAGAGAGAGCAGCGCCGACACGGCGTAACCGACGCGCCGCTCGATCTCTTCTGGCGAAGGCGGGTCGACGAGCCGCAGCAGCAAAGCGATCTGAAGATCCCGCCACAATAGCGCGCAAAACCACGATGCCATCGTTGGCGCGTCGCCGCCGCCGATCAGGCCTCGGTGTTTTGCGCAATCGAGAAGCGCCACCAGCGCGTCGCGGACCGGCTTGCGGCCCACCTCATCGAGTTGACGCGCAAGAGCCGGCGTTTGCTCGGCCTCGACCATCGCCAGCCGAAAGATCGCCGTGACCGCCGGGCTCGACCCTTCGAGCAGCAGGCCGATCCCAAACCGGGTCAGCGTCTGCGCCAGGCTGGCGCGGTCGGACGCCTCCGGCATCGCCAACAGCGGCGCCCGCATCCGCGCCGCGCGGCTTTCGATCATCGCCGCAAGGATCCCGTCCTTGCTGTCGAAGAGGGCGTAGAGCTCCCGCTTGGAAACCCGCGCGCGTCGGGCAATCTCGCGGGTGCTGGTACCGGCGTAGCCGCGCTCCATCAGCGCCTGGAAGGTCGCGTCGATGATGCGCGCACGTAGTTCTTGGCTCTGGGATGGCGATTTCTGCCGGGGATTGCTCATGACATTTCTTCGCTGAAGCTACTTGATGTTGGTACCGAAAGGTACCAACATCTTTCGCTGGTACGGTACGGTACCACCGTAGCTCAGGGAAGCTAAGGGTGAACTCGATTGCCGAAGCTGAGTCGACGGCGACCGCCGCGGAGACGGCGGCGCATACGTTCGTGCCGTCATTTCCCGGAGGACTGGTGCGGATCCTGGCTGTCGACGTCGTGCTGCCGTGGCTCGCGGTGCAAGTGCTGACGCACCGGCCGGGTTCTCGGACTTGTCGGCCGTCGCCGTCGCCGCGGCCTTTCCGGCGGCCTCGGTCGCCGGCACCGCATTGCGCCGACGGCGGGTCGAATTGATCGGCGTCATGGTCCTGGTCGTACTGAGCAGCGGGCTGGCGGCGGCATTTGCGATGGATGACGTTCGCTTTGCGCTGACGCGCGCGGTGCCGGGAGCAGCCTTGATCGGCGCGACATGCCTCATCTCGCTGGCGACACCGGCGCCATTGATGTTCTTTGTCGCCCGGCAATTCACCGCCGGCGACGACCCGCAGAAGATCACCGCGTGGACCGAGCGGTTCGGACGGAGCGCCGGGTTCCGCCGAGACATGCGGGTGATGACGCTGGTCTGGGGCCTCGCGTTTCTCGCCAAGGCCGCGTTGTGGACGGCAACCGCCCTGCTCCTGCCGACGGCAGCGGCACTGCTACCGGCCCGGGCGATCGGGTTCGGAACCTTCGCCCTGTTGATGGCCTGGACCATCGCCTATGCGCGCCGCGGCGCCGCGCGCATCGCCGCCAGTGAAAGGTAAGGGGGACGCGATGGCGGGTCTCGAAAACCTTCTCGACCCGGTCGCGGGCGGCTTCCATCGCTGCTGGTTCCCCGTGGCGCTGGCGCACGAGGTGACGCAAGAAAAGCCGCTCGGGGTCGACCTGCTCGGCACCCGCATTGTCGCCTACCCCGACCCGTCCGGTGCGGCGGTCGTCCACACCGCGTGGTGCCCCATATCGGCGCCGACCTGGCGCGGGGCGCGATCATCGAGGGGCAATTGCGCTGTCCATACCATCACTGGCGGTTCGACCGGAACGGCGCGTGTGCGCACATCCCGATCGGCGACAAGATCCCGCCCGGCGCCCGCACCTTCGCCTTTCCGACCACCGAGGCCTGGCGCCTGGTCTGGATGTTCAACGGGCGCGAGCCCTTGTTCCCGCCCCCCGTGATCCCCGGCATCACCGAGCGCGATCCGGCAATCGCAACCGGCGCGCGCGGCATCCGGTCGGTGCCGCCCTGGGTCTCGACCAGCAATGGGGTCGATTTCCAGCATTTGCGGACACTGCACGGGTTGCAGACCGGCGCCCCCGAGGTCATCGACGTCGGCGACTACGCGGTCGAGTACCGCATCGAGACCGAGCGCTATCTGCAGCACGGCCGCGTCACCGGCACCAATGTGTTTGCGCAACATCTGCGGCGGCAAGGGACCGACAGCTACATGCTGTTCGCCAGCACGCCGATCGACCACCGGCGTTCGATCGGGTTTTACGTGGTCGGCGTCGCGAAGGGCGGCGACGGCCCGGCCGACCGTCACAGGGCCGCCGCGCAGCTCGCCACCGTGCGCGGCTTTGTCGAGCAACTGCTCGCGGAGGATGATCCGGTGCTCAACACAATGCGCTTCAAGGCGGGCGTTCTCAGCGCATCAGACCGCCATCTCGCCCGCTATTTCAAATATGTCGCCGCGTTCCCGCGCGGCGCGGTGCCGGAATAACATCGGCGGCCACCGGCTTTTTTCACTCAGCAGACGAGCATGCGGAAGCCTGACGCACTCGCCGCAACCTGCCGCCACAGGGGTCCCGATGAACCCAGTACGTCAAATGCTGGCTGGTACCGCACTATCGTTGCTCAGTGCCGTGACCGTCGCGCAACCCGCCGCCGCCGACCAGATCGTGGCCAACGCCGCGCTCCTTAAAACGTATTTCGCGGCTGTCAACGATCGCAACCTCGCGGCACTGAAGAATGTCATCTCGAACAATTACCTTCAGCACGGCGCTTACCAGGGGCAGGGACTCGCCGGCATGCAGGCCGCCTTCCGGCACGACTTCGAGATGTTCCTGGATTTTCATTGGACGGTTGAGGATAGCGTCATCACCAACAACAAAATCGTCGCGCGCTTCCGCATCGCGGCAACCCACGATCATCCGGTCCAACTCGCGCCCGGAGCGCCCGTCTTCCCGCCGACCGGCAAGAAGATCTCCTCGGAGGGGATTTCGATCTGGCGCGTCGCCGACGGCAAATTCATCGAGCATTGGGACGTGGACGATTTACTCGGCGCCGTCCAGCGGATGCGCCCGCGCCCGGCAACGCCAGCCAAGCAGCCTTAAGCGATACCATCCAGAGGAGCAACCCTGATGGCCATGGCACCCAAGCCTTCCGAAGGCGGGGTCGTGCGACGCGAGTTTCTGACGCTCGTCGGAGCCGCCGGCGCCGGCGCCGCGATCGCCCCCACGCCACTCGCCCAAGCCTCGCCGGCGCCGGGCGCTACCCCGTCCGAGCATAAGAGCACCGTGGCGCTGGAACGGCTCGCCAATGGCGTGCTGCTTATCGGCATCGACCGACCGGAAGCGCAGAACCGCATCGATGTCCCGACCTTCAACGCGCTAGGGCAAGCGTATTACGAACTCGAGCACGACGACGCGTTGCGGGTGGCCGTCCTGCACGGGCTCGGTCCCGATTTCTCGCAAGGACTTGATCTCCGATCCTGGGGGGCGGCTCTCGCCACCGGGTCGTTCCAGCCGCCGACGCATTTTCTCGATCCGCTCGGTACCACTGGACCGGCGCGGTCGAAGCCCCTGGTTATCGCAGTGCAAGGGCACGTGACGCGGATCGCCCACGAGCTCTTTCTCGCGGCCGATGTGCGCGTCGCCTCGCGGGATGCCACCTTCAATCAAGGCGAAGTCACCACCGCGTCCTTCCCGGCGGCGGCGCCACGGTCCGCTTCATGCGTGAAGCCGGCTGGGGGAACGCAATGCGCTACATGCTGACGGGCGACAGTTGGAATGCCGAAGAGTCCTACCGGCTGGGGCTCGTCCAGGAGCTGACCCCGCCGGGACAGCAGCTCGATCGTGCCACCGATATCGCGAAAAAAATCGCCGCTGCAGCACCGCTGGCTGTGCGCGCCACCATCGCCTCCTCGCACCATGCTCGCGCCGAGGGTGATACCGTCGCTTTCGCGTTACTACAGCCCGAATTTGGCCGCCTGCTCGGGAGCGAAGACCGTCGCGAATATATCCGCGCGCTCCAGGAGGACCGCGCGCCGGTATATCACGGTCGATGACGCCCTGGCGTTCGGCAGGCGCCTCTTTGCTCTCGGCCGTTCGAACTTAACCCGGTTCGCCGATTTGATGAACGGCCGCTTACGGCGCGTATCGCCTGTTGCCCTGCGTACCGGCAAAGGTCCTCATCTTGAAGGGACAGCGGGCGATCAGCGTCGACCGCAGGAACTGGCCTTCATGCCCCCGAAACACACCTCGCCGTCGGAAGAGAGCAACGAGGAGGCTGTATCGAACCTTTCCCTTTCCCGGGCGAAAACGGGAAGATCTGGAATCGCGTGGGTTGAGCCATCGGCTGGAGTGCGCCAAACTGCTCGGCCGCAGAGACTGAAGCACAATGCAATTCCGCCTCAACGGGTTATAACCCGGCGATCCGCATGTCTACGAAGCCGACATCCGGCATCAAGCGGCCGGCACCGCGGACCGACTTCCCTCGCAGATCGATGTCCTCATCGTTGGCTGCGGTCCCACCGGTCTGACCCTCGCCGCTCAACTCGCTGCATTTCCCGATATCACAACCCGCATCGTCGAGCAGAAATCGAGCCGCCTCCTAGTCGGCCAAGCCGACGGCATGGCCTGCCGCACAATGGAGTGTTCGAGGCTTTTAGCTTTGCCGATCGTGTCATGAAGGAGGCCAATTGGGTCAGCGAGTTTGCCTTCTGGAAACCCGACGAGATCCGTCGCGGGGCTCTAGTCCGGAGCAATCGCATTCAGGACGTCGAGGACGGGCTCTCTGAATTCCCGCACGTCGTCCTCAACCAGGCGCGTGTGCACGACTTTTACCTCGACGTCATGCGCAACTCCCCGACCCGCCTCGCGCCCGATTACGCCCACCGGCTGCTCGATCTCGCCATCCCTTCGGATGCCCCGGACGCGCCTGTCACCGTCCGTCTCCAACGCCTCGACCCCGGGCATCAGGGCGAGGTGGAAACGGTCGGCGCGCGCTTTGTCGTCGGCTGCGATGGTGCGCACAGCACCGTGCGCCGATCCCTCGGGCGAGCGTTGCACGGCGATTCCGCCAACCAGGCATGGGGTGTGATGGACGTTCTCGCCATGACCGACTTCCCCGATATCCGCCTCAAAGCGGCAATCCAGTCGGCCGATGACGGCAGCGCTCTGATCATTCCGCGTGAGGGCGGGTACCTGTTCCGCATCTATATCGAGCTCGACAAGCTCGCCGAGAACGAGCGCGCCGCCAACCTGAATATTACCCCCGAGCGCCTCGTCGCCGCCGCCGCTCGCATCCCTCACCCCTACAGCCTTGAGGTGAAGGAGATCGCCTGGTGGTCCGTTTACGAGATCGGGCAGCGTCTGTGCGACCGGTTCGACAACCTATCGGACGATTCAGCCGCTGGCGTTCACCCCCGCGTCTTCATCGCCGGTGATGCCTGCCATACCCACAGCCCCAAAGCCGGCCAAGGAATGAACGTCTCGATGCAGGATGGGTTCAACCTCGGCTGGAAGCTCGCCGCCGTTCTGCGCGGCCTCGCCGCGCCCGAGCTTCTCCGCACTTATTCGGATGAACGACGCGCAGTCGCTCAGGAGCTGATCGACTTTGATCGCGGGCTCGCGGTGATGTTCAGCGCGCCACCCAAAGATCCCGCGGACGGTGACGGCGACGGCGTTCCCAAAGACCGCGGAGGTGCACCGCGAGTGAGCGCGTGCGGTCCGCTTCGGAGCGGGTCTGGTCAAACGCCGAAACGATATGGCAAGCCATGCGGAACGCCACCGCTTCGGCGAGGACGTTGGCATCTTCCGCGCTAATAGTGCCCTCATCGATCAACCGTCAAAAAACCGTCAACTCGGATAGTGAAGTTCCATTGTCGTTCGAGCGAAGTCGTCATAAATGTAACAACTGTGTCGTCAATTCGCGAGACGAGAGCGAGTCGACCTTTCCCTATTTCCACGCGGTTCGCGCCCTGACGAGCCGCGCTTTGACCTCGAGTGGCGATAAATCCTGCGCTGGGCGCTGCAAGAGGGACGCGTTTTTGACGGTGGTTTCAGCTTGAAAATCGGTAAAGCCTGCAAAATTCTGTTGCGACAATGGTTAACGCGATGGGTGAGCGATGATGATGTCGCATCATATGAGGATGAGAGGTGGCGCAAGAGCCGCTACGTGGGATGTATAAACCGGAATACGGGGATGTGCGACTTCGCCAATAGGGGGGCCAGACAAAAGGACCCCGCGCATGTCAGCGGAAAGCAAACGACAGACAGACCCGATAACCTGGCCATGGATAATCGTTAGAACAAATTCGGCCACTGACGTTGAGGAATATTACATGGAAGGGGTCTGGGGCAAGGACCAAAAATTCGCGCAATGGATCGATGGTCTCGTAAACGCTACGATTTTGATTGATAAACTTCAAAAGGAACCAGGCTTCATCTACAAACTATGGCCGCTTTGATTGTGATATCTGTTGCATCTCCGACACGATCTGACGCGTCAATACCGCAGACCATGGCTGACGTGTGGGCATACGCGGGCTTTCCCTTGGTGTCCGCCACTCGGGTGGTGGACACTTGCGATTCGGTCGCCACGGCCCCGATCATCGCGCCAAGCGACGATCAACGTCAGGCGCTCCTCACCGAGAAGCTCTTGGGACGCGCCGAGGGTAACATCACCGTTTAACGCCGCGATAATCGACGGAGGTTGCCCCTGGCAGACGCTCCTTAACCTGCAGTTTTAGGCAAACCGTGCGGCGATCCCCGCGGCGCCCATCTGCCGGAACAGCCTGCGGCGGTCAGCGCCTTGGAGTCCGCGATCGGGAGGCGGCGGTCGCCTGCTGGCGGAACAGCGTGTCGGCGGCGTGCTTTTGGGTGTCCGACAGGCTCGCGTAAAGACTGTCGAAGGCGGTCGCGAGGCGCTCGGTGTTGTCGGCATAGGTGCGCGCGATCTGCGCGTAGGAATGCATATTGTCGACTGCGTTCATCTCCGCCACTGCGCCGGCACGTCGGGCAAAGAGCGCATCTGTGCTCGCCGCATTGTCGCGCATCGCCTGGGCGAAGGCCGTCCACAGCGGCATCTGCGCTTGGGTGATGCCAAGCTGCGATTGCAACATGCGAATCCGCTGATCAACGGCGGCCCGGGTGGCGGCCGACATCTCGGGCGGTGTAGATGGCGCAGCGGCTGGAGCGACGGCGGCGGCCGCCGTCGGAGGCGCTGCCGCTTGAGCCGACGGGATCGAGCTTGCAGTCGGCGCCGACTGCGCGAAGGCAACGGAAGGGACCAGCACCGCCGCCAAGGCGACGCCGCACAGAACTGAAGCTGCGGACATATCTACCTCTGCGCCAATTTGATCGATTCACCGCCCGCGACCCCGCCGGCCGCCGAAGCGGCCGCTGCCCCGCGCCTCGTGCCAGCCGCCGGAGCCGGGGCCGTGCCAACCGCCGCCTCGCCAGCTGCCGAAGCCGTGGCCCCACCGGGCTTCAGGCCAGTGCCCACCCCAGCCCCTGGCCCAGGGATACCGTGCGTCCGGCCGGCCGTGAAAGCCCACGGACGCCCTGACAAAACCCGCTCTACGATGGCTGAAAGGCGCGATGGCGACGCTGGCCCCAATGGCTGCGAACCCACCGGTGATGTAGCCGTCAGTCCACCAGCTGGGTCCGATGGTTGCCAAGGCGATGGCGGGAGGCCCGATAAAGAGGGCAAAGGCAGGCGGCGCGACGATGACGAATGGTGGCGCCGCCGCAACGACGATGGCGGGTGGCGGTAGGATGACGATCGGCGGCGGCAGCGCCGCGCCGAGTAATGCGCCGGTCGATGGCGGCGGGGGGGCCGCTGCAGCCACGAGTGGCGAGGCGGCTGCCGCGATCGGCGCTGGGTAGATTACCGGAAGTCCGACGACGATCGGCGGTGGCGCGATGTAGATCGGCGGCGGCGCGACGATCAGCGGGGGAGCGACAACCACGCCGAACGACGCACCCGCCAAGAGGCCGCCCCACACCCATGCGCCCGAGCCCGCTGCCCGGCCGAAATCGCTCCAACCCCAGGTGCGCCGCCAGTCCCACCAGCCCGCGCCCGGACCGACAAACCCTGGCCCGCTCCGGCGATACCCAAATTGGGACAACGCGAAGGTTCTTTGCCGTTCTGGCCTGCGCCACCCGTGCCTGTACCAGCCGAGATGGCCGCCCCTGTCGTGCCAGGGTGCGCCCCGGTGCCATCCTCCGGCTTCGTGCCAGCCGCCACCGTGCCAGCCGCCACCGTGCCAGCCGCCGCCATGAGCGGCCGTTGCCTCCGATGGACCGACCACTACGAGTGCCAGCGCCGTCGCGGTAGCGATCAACAGCTTAGAACCGATGGTTTGGCACTTCATAAACTATAATCTCCGCAGTTGAAGTGCAAATCCTCATCAGTTATCTCGGACTGTTCTTAACCAATAGTCCCGAGGTGAACAGACGTATCGCCCGTTGTTTTAAGTCAGTTTCGGCCGGCGGAGGCGAATCCAAAAAGGGTCAAGATCATATCGATGTTCCAAATCCTGTACCATTTGATGCCCGTGGCTCGCGGCGATCCACCAGCTGGCGCGCCGTTCGACCGGCATTTCCGCCGAGCAGGCGCCGGCGCAAATTCGGCATCGGCAGCTATAAGACGGCTCGGCTGCTGCAGCACAAGCTGGCCATACACGAAACAATGGCTTGTGTTGCTCCCGCCAGCCCTTCCACACCCCCTAATGCTACGGAGCCTTTCGACTCTCTTTTTACGAAAGCTGATTGCATCTATTTCTTATGCCCGCCAAGTGACCGAAGCGCTGTTCACAGCACATCCGTCGATCAGCGCGCCACCAGTTGCGACCACCGCGTCAGCCGACCAATCGGGCGCGCAAACCGCAGGTGCTGTGAATAACCTCGCCGGCGGTGCCAGAGCCTGAAACTCCGGTCGCCCCGAAACCGCCGACGGCGCCTGAGATCTCGGCGTCGCAATTCGCCCGCATCCGCACTTGGATGAAGTACGGCATGACCGTCTCCCAAGCCGCCGAGGTCTATGGGGTTGCGGCCGGAGAGATTGAGCGATTGAGCGCATTCTCCGGCAAGTCTGATGGCGGTTCGCCCTGTCGCCTGGCATCGCGCTTCGACATGCCACCCTCACAGAGCGATACGATACGAGACAGGCTCGGGGATCGTGAATCTCCAGGACCTTTCCCATCCCGAGAGTGTCGTGGAATGAACAGAGCGCAGCGCGGGCAAGTCAGCGTCAACCGTCGCCCGCGCTGGCACGGATTGCTGCACAGCGATCCAATATCTGCCGAGACAAGCCGATCAAACAGCCGCCCATTTTTCGACATCCGATTTTTCTTGCACGAGATCCGTTATTTCACTCTCGATCTCCGTTGCGCGTGTCCCCATTCCTGCTGCTAGAGCTTACTTGTGTTCCACGTACAGCTCTATCAACAGATCCTGAATTTCGGTGACCCTAGCTCGTTCTTCTGGAGTTAGCCCTTTGCATATTGTCATTTTCGTCCTCCTCCCGAACAGCATTGCTGCCAATCCAGAGCCTTATCTCGGCAACACGGACGGAGAGTGACGCGTTCCTTTACCTGATGTAGATTTTACAAGACAGCATGGCCACGCGCATCACAAAGGGTGGACTACCCCTAAAGAGTATGATTCACATTACAACGATTGGCTGTACGGTTCTACCAAGTCGCCGCATGAGGAGTTTGACGCTTGCGAGGAACAGCCAGGAGAGGGCAGTTTCCAGGGTGGCTTCAAAGTCTTTGGCGAGGCGTCGGTTGCGATTGAGTCAGGCGAAGGTGCGCTCGACAACCCAGCGCCGCGGCAGAACGACAAATCCCGCGGCGTGGTCGGAGCGCTTGACGATCTCGACCGTCCACCGGCCGATTTTGGCGAGCGCGGTGTCGAGCTTGGCGCCGCTGTAGGCCCCATCGGCAAAAACATGCCGCAGCCAGGGGTAGAGATGGCGAATGGCGGCCAACACGAGCGGCGCGCCCCCGGCCTTCGCCGGGGCAGGCTCTGCGGTCTTGGATGTCAGCTGGATGGACCGCCGCCGCGACCAGCAAGCCGTTGGTGTCGGTGAGCACGTGGCGCTTGCGTCCTTTGATCTTCTTGCCGACGTCATAACCACGGGGACCGGCCGCCTCGGTGGTCTTGACCGACTGACTGTCGATCACCCCGGCCGTGGGGCTCGCTTCGCGGCCGGCCGCCTCGCGTACCCGCATCACCAGCGCGTGATTGATCGTCTGCCACAACCCCTGGTCCCGCCAGCGATAGAAAAACCGCTGAACCGTCGAAAACGGCGGAAACTCCTTGGGCAGCAACCGCCATTGACAGCCCGTCGTCAACAAGTACAGCAGAGCATTGACCACCTCGCGCAGCGTGGTGGTGCGCGGTCGCCCCAACTTCTTTGCCGCCGGCAACAAGGCTTCGATCGCGGCCCATTCCGCATCGGTTACGTCGCTTGCATAGCGCAGACCATCGCGGCGATACTGCGGTTGAGTGGTTTCAGTCCACATCTTGCGCTCCTCTTCAGATTTAGCAACTAGAGAGTACCACAAGATACTGAAATCACTTAATTCATTTTGGGTCAAACTCTAAGGGAAATCCCAACTATCTCCGACAGGAACGTAGATCGCGGAGACCAGATGACCAGCCACGCAACCCGGCCCAGCCTTCGGAAGCGACCGTTGGAAGCCGATCAGGCGACGAGCCCCGGCGCAGCAGGCGAGATCGATATCGCGAGTTGCGCGACGATCGCCTACTCATCAGAGGATCCGGCCCACCCGGTCGAACACCTGCTGGACGGCCGCTCCGGTCCCGGAGGCACGCGGTGGATCAGTGCGCGCGCCGATGTGACCGAGCAAATCGTGGTGGAGTTTGATCAACCGCAGACCATCTCCCGACTCCTGTACGAGGCCGAGGAGGCGGTGCGAGAGCGCACCCAGGAGATCCGCGTGGAGGTCTCCGAGGATGGCGGCCGAACCTATCGCCAGATCTTGGTTCAGGAGTACACATTTGGCCCCGCTGGGGCGACGTATCAGCGGGAAGAGCACCGGCTCAACCCCCTTAGCGCCAGCCATCTCCGTTTCACGATTGTTCCCAACAAGAGCCGCTCCGGCACAGCAAGCCTCACCTCGCTCCGCCTCTTCGCTTAAGCATCGCTCTCGGACGTCCGCGGCAAGGGTCGGTTGGAGGCCTTCGTCGTTGCCACGATCAGCGGCGATGCACCACCGTCCGCGCCCAGCACGCACGAGCAACGGCTCGGGAGCATCGCCGCCGATGCCTTCGCACCATAAGCGTGCGGCTGGCCGCGGCGCCAACGATTGCGCGATGATGGCGCGGGCGCCCGTGGAAGCGCTGGTGGCGAGAGAAACAACACGCCCTGACCCCGACGGCGCCGCGCGGCGCCGGTCGGCGCGATGAGAGGCCCTGCAGGCGGTGGGGCGCTCAACCGCCCGGCGCTGACCTGTTCAATCATCCTCGCCGTCATCATGCAGGGGGTCGACAATTCGATCGCCAATGTCGCGCTGCCGCATATCCAGGGCAGCCTATCGGCGTCGCAGGACCAGGCCGCCTGGGTGCTGACCTCCTATATCGTGACCGCGGCGATCGCGATGCCGTTGGCGGGCTGGCTGGCGACCCGGTTCGGCATCAGACCCGTCTTCCTGATCTCGATCGGCGGGTTCACGCTCGCCTCGGCATTATGCGGCAGCGCCACCAGCCTGACGGAGCTCGTCCTCTATCGCGGCTTGCAGGGCGTGTGCGGCGCCGGCCTCGTGCCGCTGGCGCAGTCGGTATTGTTTCAGATCAACCCGCCCGAGCGCCACGGCCAGGCGATGGCGGTGTTCGGCACCGGGTCGATGGTAGGCCCGATCATGGGGCCGACCCTCGGCGGCTGGCTGACCGATCAGTACAATTGGCGTTGGGTGTTCTACATCAATGTGCCGGTCGGCCTCTTCGCCACGATCGGCATCCTCGTCTTTCTTCGCGAATCTCGTCACGCCCATCGCGAGCCTTTCGACTTTTTCGGCTTCGCGGTGCTGAGCCTCGGGATCGGCGCCTTGCAGATGATGCTCGACCGCGGCGAGCTGAAAGACTGGTTTACCTCGACCGAGATCTGGATCGAGGCGGCGCTGTCCG
>JBOHME010000055.1:0-28035 GCA_050729795.1 Allostellaceae bacterium
ATAGCGGGGCTGGGGGCGATAGCGGGGCTGGGGGCGATAGCGGGGCTGGGGGCGATAGCGGGGCTGGGGGCGATAGCGGGGCTGGAGGCGATAGCGGGGCTGGAGGCGATAGCGGGGCTGGGGAAATGTCGTTCAGGGGCAAAAGCGGGACGCTGTGGAGGGTACCGGTTCTGCTCGCTGCGGCTATCCTCGCTGCGGCTGTCCTCGCTGTGGCTGCGATTCCTTCATTCGCCGTTGCCGAGCAGGCGACGCCCACCGGCGACGCGGCTACTGCGCAAAGCCTCGCCGAGATGCTGCGCGACGCCAGAACGGTCATCTCAAACAACGAGGACCTGATCAACAACCCGGCGATCGGCGATAAGCATTTGAGCGGAAGCAGGGTGCTGAACGACGCAATCCAGTTGTATAAAAAAGCCACCGGCGTCGAACCGACTGCGATCGATCCGAACTCGTACCAGGGACGCCTGATGCGGGCGCTGATGGCCGCAATCGTCCAAGTGACGGATGAAAATCAGGTGACAATCAATGAGAAGGGGATGGGCTTCAAGGGCTTCATCCCGGCCGTGTTCGGCCGTCTGGTCAGCGAGGCCTTCAACGGCCTGGCGAAAGGGGAAGCGGTGATGAAAGTCACGGCACCGCCGGATCTGGTCCGCAATCGCAAGGCGCTGCCCGATCCCTGGGAGACCGAAGTCATCGAGACCAAGCTGCTCAGTCCGCAATGGCCACGCGGCCAACCCTATTCGGCCATGGTCGAAACCGATGGTCGCCAAGCTTACCGGTTCGCTGTTCCCGAATATTACACCGCGTCGTGTCTCGCCTGTCACGGGACGCCAAAAGGGGCGCTCGATATCACTGGCTACCCGAAGGAGGGGCGCAAGCTCGGCGATCTCGGGGGGGTCATGAGCATTACCCTGTTCCGCTAGGAGTCGGCCGGATGAGACCCGGATCATGACCCGATTGACGATCCGCGCCCGGCTGGTCTTGCTGTCGAGCGTGCTGCTGCTCGCCCTGGTCGGCACCAACTCGTATTTGAACCACAAGCTCGCCGAAAATTCCGTGGGCACGGTCAAGGCGGCCGAGCTGCTCGGCGTCATCGAAGCGGCGAACAGCGCCCAGATCGCGTTCGGCGAGATGCGCTATTGGATGACCGATCTTGCGGTCAGCATGCTGATGCTGTCCGAGCACAACGCCTACGCGGCGCAGAGCCGGATGGAGCAGGACCTCGATCTCTTGGCGCTGAACCGCCCACGGGCCGTCGCCGCGGTGCGTCGGGAGCTCAAGCTCTATCACCAGCTCGCGCACAAGGCGATCGATGAATATACCAGCGACCACCGGGTCATCGGCAATTCGCTGTTGGCACAGGCGAGTGAGCACAGCGTCGAAGTCGATCGTCTGCTCACGGCGATCGTGGCCGAGCAGACCCGCGAGGCGATCGCGGCGCGCGAGCACGTGGTCAAGGTCGCCAAGGCGGCAACCCGCGTGTCGCGGATCGTCGTCTCGCTGGTGGTGCTGATCGGCGCGTTCCTGACCTTTCTCGTGTTGCGCTCGATCGCGGTTCCCCTGCGCCGGCTAGTCATGGCGATGCGCGGTCTCGACGCGGGCGATGTCACCGTCGAGATCCCCGCCGCCGGACCGGACGAGATCGGCGCGATGGCCCGCACGCTCGCCGCCTTTCGCAACACCCTCGAAGAGCTGCGCCGAACCTTGGCGCAGTTCGAGGCGCTGCGCGCGGTCGGTCGCGCGGTCGGCTCGACGCTCGACCTCGAAGCGGTGCTCGGACTGATCGTGGCCCGTGCCGTGGAGTTTTCGCAGGCCAGTGCGGGCATGGTCTATGAATATGACGCGGCCGCCCGCGAGTTTCATTTTCGCATGAGCCACGGGGCCGACCCGGGCTTGGCCGAAGCACTCAAGGCTCAGCCGATCCGGCTCGGCGAGGGGGCGCTGAGCCGCGCGGCAATGAGCACCACGCCGGTCCAAATTTCCGATCTGCGCGATCCGCGGGGCATCGGCGTGCCGATTTTGGCGGAGGTATTGGCAAATCTGGGCTACCGTTCGCTGCTCGCCGCGCCGCTGATGCACGAGCAGACCATCCTCGGCGGCTTGATCGTGGTTCGCGGCGAAGCCGGCCGCTTCTCCGACGAAACCGTGCAGCTGGTCGAGGCTTTCGCGATCCAATCGGCACTCGCGGTGCGCAATGCCAAGCTGTTCGAGGAGCAGCGCCAGCGCGAGCGCGACCTGCGCGCCGCGCACGACCAGCTAAAAGCTGCGCAAGCCAATCTGATCCAGGCCGAAAAGATGGCCTCGCTCGGCCAGCTGACCGCCGGCATTGCCCACGAGATCAAGAACCCGCTCAACTTTGTCAATAATTTTGCCGAGCTGTCGCACGAGCTGCTGGATGAGCTGAAGACGATGATCGATGCCCCGGCCGATCCGCGCAGCGGCGAGGAGCGCGACGAGCTGATTGGCACGCTCGACGCCAATCTGGCAAAAATCGCCGAGCATGGCAGGCGCGCCGACGGCATCGTCAAGAGCATGCTGCTGCACTCCCGCGGCGACAGCGGCGAGCGCCGGCAGAGCGACCTCAATGCGTTGGTCGAAGATGCGCTGAACCTCGCCTTCCACGGCGCCCGCGCCCAGGATCAAAGCTTCAACGTCACCCTCGAGCGTGACCTCGACCCCGCTCTCGGTCCGGTCGAGACCGTTCCCCAGGACATCACGCGGGTATTTTTGAACCTGTTCGCCAACGCGTTTTATGCGGTCAACAAGCGCCGGCGCGAGGCTGGTGAGCCGGCGTTTGCTCCGATCGTCAAGATCACCACCCGCAATCGCGGCGAGACGGCCGAGTTGCGGGTCCGCGACAACGGGACCGGCATGCCGCCCGAGGTGCGCGACAAGGCGTTCACCCCGTTTTTTACAACCAAGCCGACCGGCGAAGGCACCGGGCTCGGCCTCTCGATCAGTTATGACATCGTGGTTCAGGAGCACGGTGGCACGATCGCCGTCGACAGCGAGCCCGGCCAATTCACCGAATTCACCATTTGCCTGCCGCGCCACCCGGTCGCTGCCGTGATAGCGGTGGCATCGGCATGACCAAACCCGACCCGCCCGCTCATCCGGATGTCGAGATCATTGAGCAAGCCACCGGCTTCGAACGATTTTTGCGGATGGAGGTGATCCGCTTCAGGCATCGCCTGTTTGGCGGCGAATGGAGCCTGCCCCATACCTACGATGTGCTGCGTCGCGGCGCGGCCGTGGCGGTCGTCCTCTACGACCCCGACCGCGATCGGGTCGTGCTGGTCGAGCAGCTGCGGCTGCCGGCATTGCTGGCGGGAGGCTCACCCTGGCAGATCGAAATCGTCGCCGGCCTCGTCGGTTCGGGCGAGCCCTCTGAGCAGGTCGCGGTGCGCGAGACACGCGAGGAAACGGGCCTTGCGCTCGCCGGCGAGCTCGTCCCGATCCAGCGCTATCTGCCATCGCCTGGCGATTCGGACGAGAGTGTGCAGCTCTACTGCGCCCGGGTTGATGCGACCGCGGCCGCTGGTGTGCACGGTTTACCCGAAGAGGGTGAGGACATTCGCGTCGTGGTCAAAACCATCGCCGAGATCGAGGCGATGCTCGAAGCGGGCGCGATCGAGAACGGCCACACCCTGGTCGGGCTTTACTGGCTTCTGCGCCACCGCGACGATCTGCGCCGGATGTGGGGGTCGCCGGATGTGGGGGTCGCCGGATGTGGGGGTAGTGTCTCAGTTTGAATTTGTGGGAAATGACCGATCTAGTTAAGACAGCCGATGGCTATCTGGCCGAAAAATCAAAGCAATAAAAGGAAAATGGGTAAGAGAAATTATCTTATCGAGGGAGTCTCCGGCGCGGGCAAAACCTCGGTATGCCAAGAGCTGTGCCGACGCGGTTACGCAGCCATAAATGGTGATAGAGAATTGGCCTACCAAGGAGAGCCGGCGACTGGCGAGGAAACCGAAGGCTTGGATAGCGAAGCCGAAGCGCAGCACAAATATCATATTTGGGATGTAGAAAAAGTAAAGAGGTTGGTAGCAAATCAGGACGACGAAGCCACTTTCTTCTGCGGCGGCTCTAGAAATTACAAGCAATTCATAGACCTTTTTGATAAAATCTTCGTTTTAGACGTTGATGCAAAGACACTCAATGAACGGCTCGATAGCCGTCCTGATGATGACTGGGGCAAGCGCAAAAGCGAGCGGGAACTCATCCTACGTTTACACACCACAAAAGAAGACACACCCAGCATTAGCATTGAAATAGACGCAACACAGCCGCTTGTCAGCGTCGTGGACGAAGTCCTTAGCCATGTTCGAATACTAAAAGTGGAAAATTCGAACTGAAACATTACCAGATTGGGGGCGCGGGTTGACACGAGCCGGGTTGCGGGCGAGGGCGCGAAGGGCTTCTACTCCGCCAGTGCTCCTGGCGTGAGGTGCGCCGGTCACGGCGATCTGAATTCCCTGAAATGTTTCGATAGCGCGAGGCCTTGGCGCTGATAGGACGAGCCGATGGCGCGACCGTAGAGCTTGTCCGGGCGGGCGATCAGGCGCTCATAGACGAGCCGCCCAAGCACCTGGCCGTCCTCGATCAGAAACGGCACTTCGTGCGAGCGAACCTCCAGCACCGCGCGGCTGCCGCTGCCTCCGGTTTCCGAAGTGCCAAAGCCAGGATCGAAAAATCCGGCGAAATGCACCCGGAACTCGCCGACCAAGGTATGGTAGGGCAGCATTTCGGCGGCATGGTCGGGGGGCACGACGACCGCCTCACGCGAGGCCAGGATGTAGAAATCATGCGGGTCGAGGACGAGGCCACCGGCCGAGCCTGGCCCGCGATGCGCGTGGACCGGCTCCCAAAAATCGCGCGGATCATAGTGTTGAACGCGATCGACATCGACAAGATCGGTGTGGCGCCGGGCCTTGTAGCCGACGATCCCGCCCGCTTGGCCCCCGGCGACATCGACGGTGAAGGCGAGCCCGTCCCGGATCGCTCCGCGCCCCAGGCTCTCGCGCGCCGCGCGGTCGGGGGTTTCAACGAGCCCGACCTCGTCATGCAGCCGCCGCAGTGCCGCGTCGCTGAACGAGGGCGAGCCGCGGCGAATGCGCAACTGCACGAGGCTCGATCCGGTGCGCGCCAGAATGCTGAATGAGCGCGGCGAGATCTCGGCGTAGAGCGGCCCCTTGTAGCCCTCGCGCACCCGGTCGAACTCGATGCCGTGGTCGGTGATCACGCGGGCAAAGACATCGAGCCGCCCGATCGAGCTCTTCGGGTTGGCGAGCGCCGCGGTGCGGCTGCGCAGTGCCAGCGACTCGATCAGCGGCACGATATAGACGCAGTCCTTTTCGAGGACGGCGCCACGGGTCAGGTCGACCCGATGCATCGACAACAGCTCGAGCTTGTCGCGCACGCTCGCCCGCGGCCCCGGCAGAAAGCTTGCCCGGACCCGATAACCGACCTCGGCCAAGCGCAGATCGATCGAGGCCGGCTGGATCTGCGCGTCGGCGATGGGCTGCGGCGAGCGGATCTCGCGTCCGAGCGCCACCGCTTCGCGAAGCATCTGCGAAGGCAGCAACCCGGTCGAGCGGTCCGTATCGGGCTCGGCGGTCAGCCGATCGGCCTCGTTCGGTTCGGTCATCGCGGGATCTTCCGTCCAGATTTGCTCCTTATGTAGCCCAGCAGGTGGTCCGCCGTCATACCTGATCCATCCCGATCCGCCGCGCGTGAGAGCATCTCCCCGAAATTTGATCGTTGTCTCTGCCATGGTTCGCGGATAGCTTGCATCAAGCCCTCGCCATGACCCGCTCCGGTCCATGAGCGCCCCTCTAGCTCTTTGCCGCAGCCGGCGGGCGACCGTCATCGGATGCCGCGGCGCGATGTCGGCGAGAAGCTTGCAGCGTGCGAGAGGAACGGGACGAGGGACGGCCGCCAAGCGAGCCACAGAACCGGAGAGGACCAAAGCATGGCAGAATATTTGCTGATCGAATCGAGGGATCCGTTCGAATCGAATGATGTCGGATACTATTACGATCTGGCGCGCGGACTGGTCGAAGCAGGCAATCGGGTCACCCTCTTTCTCGTTCAAAACGGGGTGTTGGCGGCGCGGCCGTCGGCCCGGGCGCCGGGACTGCGGGCCCTGGTCGGCTCGGGTGTAAAGATTCTGGCCGATGACTTCGCGCTCAAGGAACGCGGCATTACGAGGCTCCTCGACGGTGTCCAGACCGCGCCGATCGAGACTGTGGTCGACCATCTCGAAGCGGGTCACAAGACCCTGTGGCATTGAAAAAGCGGCATTAGGAGACCGACATGGCCCAACAGACCTTTTCCGTCGCGTTGATGGATCCGCCCTATGAATCGGAGAACCTGACGACTGCCTTCCGTATTCTTGCCGCCATGGCGCAGCGCGGTCACAACGTCCACGTTTTCGCCTATGAAGGCGCTGCTGGCCTCGCTTTCGCCAGGCAGGTGGGCCATCCGAACCCGGTGCACGGCAAGAACCTCGCCGAGGAAAACCACCCCACGACCAAGGACCAGGTCTCTGCCCTGGTGGCGCTCGCGGCTCAGAATGGCGGCAAGATCGACTGGGTCAGCTGTGGGATGTGCGTCGACGAACGCGGTGTCGGCGAGTTTGTCGCCGATACGCGGCGCGGCGCGCCGGCCGATTTTCACGCGTTCTGCGAAGCCTCCGACAACGTACTCGCAATTCCGACGAAGTGAGGGAGCGATGGCCAAGAAGACTCTGAATATTGTCGAATCGGCGTATCGCGCGGTCATGGAAGAGCAGGACGACACGATCTTGTGGTTGCTCGCCGCGATGCAGGCCGCCGGAGCCGAACACACCGTGATATTGCGCGGCAATGCGGTAAACTATGCTGTCGCCAAGCAGGGCGCGCCCGGGCTCGTTATCGGCGGATGGAAGCAGAGCCTGGCGCCGCGCATGGACAACGACGTCGCCGATCTGATCGGAAAGCACAAAATCCCGGTGTTCGTGATCGAGGAGGATCTGGCGGCACGAGGCATCGAACGCGGCGAGTTGGTCGCGGGTATCGAGCTATTGACTGCCAAGCAGCTGCCGGCGCGGATCGCCGAGTACGATATCGTCTCGCACTGGTAGACGGGCCCGATATCGCGCCCGGTTGTTTTACGGCCTGACTCCCTGAAGCGATTGCGGCTTCCGCCCCGCGCTTGCGTCCGCTCGGCTCGCGCCCGATAGTCCGCAGCGAACGCGGGGCAGATGGAGAGGGACATGCAGGTCCGCGACGGCTTTATCGGGACGATCGGCAACACGCCGCTGATCAAATTGCGGCGTGCCTCGGAGGAGACCGGATGCACGATCCTCGGCAAGGCCGAGTTTCTTAACCCCGGCGGGTCGGTCAAGGACCGTGCCGCGCTCTATATCATCAAGGAAGCTGAAAAGCGCGGTGAGCTAGGGGTCGGCGGCGTCGTGGTCGAAAGCACCGCCGGCAATACCGGGATCGGGCTGGCGCTCGTCGCCGACGCCTGTGGATATCGCACGGTGATCGTGATCCCGGAGACCCAAAGCCAGGAAAAAAAGGATATGCTGCGTCTGTGCGGCGCCGAGCTGATCGAAGTGCCGGCGGTGCCCTACAGCAATCCGAACCAATATCAGCATGTCGGGAAGCGCCTCGCCGAGCATCTGCGCAACAGCGAGCCCAACGGCGTCCTTTTCGCCGATCAGTGGAACAATCTCGACAACCGCAAGGCGCATTACGAGACCACGGGTCCGGAGATCTGGCGGGATACGGACGGACGGATCGACGGCTTCATCTGCTCGATCGGCACCGGTGGTACGATCGCCGGGGTTTCCACCTTTCTGCGCGAGCAGAATAAGGACATCGTGATCGGCGTTGCCGACCCGCACGGCGCCGCGATGTACGATTTTTTCACCCGCGGTGAAGCAAAGGCGTCGGCGGGGAGCTCGATCACCGAAGGCATCGGCCTCGGGCGCATCACCCCGATCGTTGCCGATATGCACATCGATAAGGCCTATCTCATTCCCGACAGCGAGGCAGTGCCCTATCTCTTCGACCTGCTCGAGCATGAGGGCCTCTGCCTCGGCGGATCGACAGCCATAAACGTCGCGGGTGCGGTGCGGCTCGCCAGGGATCTGGGGCCCGGCCACGTCATCGCTACCATCCTTGCCGATTATGGGACTCGCTACCAATCAAAGCTGTTCAACCCTGACTTTCTGCGCGCGCACGAGTTCCCGGTACCGGCCTGGCTGGAGCGCAAGTCGAAAATCGGGGTCCCAATCGAAATCAGCCAAGACGGTTGACCCGATGACCGAGCTTTTGTTCCGTGAGGATGGCTACCTGCGATCGTGCGAGGCGCGTATCGTCGCGGCCGACGAGCGGGGCATCCGGCTCGACCGCACGGTGTTTTATCCGACGAGCGGCGGTCAGCCGGGTGATTCCGGTAACCTGCGCCTCGGCTCGGGAGCGGTGATCGCGATCATCGATTCGACGAAGGGTGCCGCACCGGACGAGGTGATCCACGTGCCGGCGCCGGGCGCGGAATTGCCCGAGCCGGGCACCAAGCTCACTGCCGAGATCGACTGGGCGCGGCGCCATCGGCTGATGCGAATGCACACTTGTTTGCATCTCTTGTGCAATGTCGTGCCGGGCGCGGTCACCGGCGGGCAGGTTGGCGATGGCAGGGGCCGGCTCGATTTCGATGTTCCCGGAGCGAGCCTCGACAAGGCGGCGATCGAAGCCGGGCTCAACGCGCTGATCGCCGCCGCTCACCCGGTCGAGCCGCGCTGGATCAGCGACAATGAGCTGGCGGCAAAGCCCGAGCTCGTGCGCACGATGTCGGTCAAGCCGCCTTCGGGCACCGGACGGGTGCGGGTCATCGACATCGCTGGCGTCGATCTGCAGCCTTGCGGAGGCACTCATATCCGCAATACCGCCGAAATCGGCCCGGTCGTCGTAACCAGAATCGAAAACAAGGGGCGCCAGAACCGCCGTATCATGATCGCCTTTGCCGAATAACACGCGGGACATGCCGCCATGCCCTATGCCCACCCCGGGGCGCTTGTCAGCAGCGAATGGCTCGCTGGCCACCTCGACGACCGGCTCATATGTGTGCTCGACGCGTCGTTCAAATTGCCTGGGATTCTGCCAACCGCGAGAGAAGATTACGACCGCGAGCACATCAGCGGTGCGGTATTCTTCGACATCGACGAGATCGCCGAACCCGGCACCGCCTTGCCGCATATGATCCCGCCGCCGGAGCTGTTCGCGCGGAAGATCGGCGCGCTCGGCATCGGTGACGACACGCAGGTCGTCGTCTACGACAGCACCGGCCTCAACTCTGCGGGGCGGGCGTGGTGGATGATGCGGCTGTTTGGTCACGCCGACGTAGCGTTGCTCGATGGTGGGTTGCCGAAATGGAAGGCAGAGGGCAGACCGCTGACGAATGCGGTTTCGACTGCGGCGACGCGGCTTTTCACGGCGCGGTTCGACCCGGCGCTGGTGCGTGACAAAAGGGCTCTGCTCGGCAATCTCGCGTCGGGCCGGGAGCAGGTCGTCGATGCGCGCGCCGCCGGCCGGTTCGAGGGCAGCGTCGCCGAGCCGCGGCCGGGTATGCGCAGCGGCCATATTCCCCGCAGCCGAAACCTGCCTTACGACCGGCTGACCGATCCTGCGACGCACCAGCTTCTCGGTGCCGAGGAGCTGACGCGACTGTTCGCGACGGCCGGGGTGGCGCTCGACCGGCCGATCGTGACCAGTTGCGGTTCGGGGGTCACCGCCTGCGCGCTGGCCTTTGCGCTGCATCTGATCGGCCATTCCGCAGCTGCGGTCTATGACGGATCATGGTCGGAATGGGGCCTTCCCGGCAACGCACCGGTCGAAACGGGTGCAGCAAAGGGCTGACCGCCGTGCTGCATGACACGATCACCTATCTCGAGATGCGGGCGCGCCCGGCGGTTGGGCGGGCACCGATCCCGGTGGGCAAGCTCGCGCTGATGCGCGCCGAAAACTGCACCGTGTCCTTTTATCGCTACATTTACGATGCGGTCGGCGAGCCTTGGCTGTGGTTTGAGCGACGTCTTTATGGCGACATCGCTTTGTCGCAGCTGATCACCAAACCGACGATCGAAATTTTCGTATTGTATGTCGGTGGCGTACCGGCCGGCTTTTTCGAGCTCGACACCGCCGAACGATGTGAGACCAAGCTGTGCTATTTCGGCCTCGTCCCCGATTTTATCGGCCGCGGCTATGGCGCCTATATGCTGCAGGCGGCAATCGATCGGGCCTGGACCGCGCGGCCGGTCGACCGCTTCTGGCTGCACACTTCGACCTACGACCATCCGCATGCGCTGCAGGTTTATCAGCGCGCCGGGTTTACCGTCTATGCCCGCCGTCCGGTCTCGTTCGAAGATCCGCGGCTGCAGGGCATCCTGCCGCGGACGCTGCGCCATCGCTTGTTGCCGTCGCTGGAGCGCTAGCCAGCCGTCGCCGCTTGGCGGAACGCCGATTTCCACCCTCCGTAGAGCCGCGGCGGGGCCCACGGTCTGCCCGCGTCTCCCGTTCGGGTTCCGCCACACCGGCGCATGACAGCGC
Organism: Allostellaceae bacterium; assembly: GCA_050729795.1. Taxonomy (GTDB): domain Bacteria; phylum Pseudomonadota; class Alphaproteobacteria; order ATCC43930; family CGMCC-115725; genus AP-15. The sequence continues at coordinate 10,599 of JBOHME010000055.1, forward strand.
ATGCACGACCCGAACCAGATAGATTGACCCCGACGGCCATGATCACGAAACTGCAAGCCTCGGGTGACAGCGGCGCCAAAGCGCGCCGGAGCGCGAGGAGCCTTTGATGAGTGATCTCGGCGGGCCGCCCGCCGTGGCGCAAGCGGTGACCCGGCGCTCGCGCCGGGTTTCGGTGATCTGGATCATCCCATTGGTGGCCGTCCTGATCGGCGCGTGGCTCGCCTGGGACACCTGGTCGAAGCAAGGGCCGACAATCACGGTAACGTTCGACACCGCGGAAGGCCTGCAGGCGGGGCAGTCGCAGCTCAAGTTCAAGGACATCGTCTTTGGCACGGTCAAGAGCCTCGACCTCACGCCCGACCATAATCACGTTGTCGTGACGATTGCGACGACACGGGAGGCCGGGCCGCTGCTGACCAGCAAGACGGTGTTCTGGGTGGTCAAGCCGCGGCTGTTCGCCGGCGCCATCTCCGGACTGCAAACGCTGTTCTCGGGAAGCTATATCGGCATGCTGCCCGGCGCGCAGGCCGGCAAGCCAGCGCACCAGTTTATCGGGCGCGAGGATCCGCCGATCCTCGAAACCCATGTGCCGGGCCGGATTTTTTATCTGAGAGCGCGCCGTCTCGGCTCGATCTCGCTCGGCTCGCCGATCTTCTACCGTGGTCTCAGCGTCGGCGAAGTGCTGGGCTGGGACATCGGCGACATGGCGGAGTATGTGACGATCCATGCCTTCGTCCGCGCCCCCTATGATACCTATGTGCATGACGACACGCGCTTTTGGAACGCATCCGGATTATCGGTCAAGCTTGCCGGCAACGGGCTCGAAGTCGAATTCGAATCACTGCGCGCGGTGCTGCTCGGCGGCATCGCCTTCGCCAGCCCGGCGTCGGGTTCGCAGGACCGTTTGGCCACAGCGAGCAGCCAGGAGGATCACGTCTTCCCGCTGTTCGCCGATCTCGAAACCGCTGAATCGGCCTCCTATACGACCAAGATTCAGGCGGTATCCTATTTTTCAGGCTCGGTGAGCGGCCTCGCAGCGGGTTCTCCCGTCACGATCCATGGCCTTGTCGTCGGGCACGTCACTGATGTGCGGCTGGTCTACGACAGGTCCAAGGACGCGGTGCTGGCCCCGGTGCGCTACGAGGTGGAGCCCGAGCGGGTCGTCGGCGTCGGTGTCCGTGTGTTCAACAACACGAGCGCGGCGGTCGCCGCACTGCTGCAAAAGGGGCTGCGCGCGACGGTCGAGAGCAGCAACCTGATTACCGGCCAGAAGCAGGTGGCGCTCGATTTCCTGCCCAACGCGCCGCCTGTCAGGCTTGCCATGGAAGGTGACGATTACGTGCTGCCAACCGCACCTGGCGGCGGGTTCGCCGGGCTGCAGGCCTCAGCCAACGATTTGTTGGACAAGGTCAACGCGATCCCGTTCGACCAGATCGGCAATAATCTCGACAGCATTCTGAAATCATTCAACGATCTGGCGAGCGGACCGCAGATGCGTCAGGCTATGGTCAAGCTCGCGGCGACGATTGCCAGCGTCGAGCAGCTGACCGGAAACGTTAATCGCAGCACCGCCCCGGCGCTGAAACGGCTGCCGGCATTGACGGCGCAATTGCAACGGACTGTGACCAGCGCCAACCAGCTGCTGGTGTCGCTCGACAACGGCTACGGCAACAACACCCGGTTCAATCGCGACATGGAGCGGCTCCTGGCCCAGACCAACAATGCGCTCGCCTCGGTTCGCGCGCTCGCCGACCTGCTGGCTCGTCATCCCGAGGCCCTGATCAAGGGTCGCCCTGCGGGGGGGGTCGAATGAGGCGCTGGTTCTGCCGTAGTCCTTTCGCTGTATTGGTGGTGGTGGCGGCGCTTGCCGGTTGCTCCTCCCCCGACCCGGCGCTCTATACGCTGGCGCCGGCCGCGGGCGCGGTGCATCGCGGCGGACCCAAAGTCGTGCTGCTGCACCAGATCGCGGTCGCCCACTATCTCGAGCGCTCGGAGATTGTGCGCTCCTCCGAGGGCTATCGCCTTGCGGTCAGTGAAAACGACTGGTGGGGTGAGCCGCTCGCCGCGATGCTGAGCCGGGTGCTGGTCGAGGAAATCGGCCAACGTTTGCCCGGCAGCGTCGTGATTGCCGACAACGGAGCGGTGTCCGCCGAACCCGACGCCACGGTCGAGCTGAATATCGAGCGCCTCGATCAAAATGCAGCAGGCAATCTCGTTCTGCAGGCTCAGGCGGCGGTGCGCTTTAATCAACGTAAGCCGCCATTGTTGCGCAACTTCCGCTTTGCGGTGCCGCTACCCGCACCCGGTGTCACCGGCGAGGTGGCGGCAATCAGCATCGCGGTCGGCAAGCTGGCCGATGGCATTGTCCCGATGCTGACCGCCGGAGCTGCCGCCGGATGAGGCAACCGAGAGGTTTTCGCTGGAATTTGCCGGCGGCGCGTGCGCCGGCGACGATGCCGCAGCTGCGCGAATGTCCCGGCTGCGGATTACCGCAAATGGTGCCGTCGCTGACCCCCGGGACCAGCGCCTATTGCGTCCGCTGCCCGACGATCCTGCGCCGCGCCACCGCTCATCGCCTCGATCACATCATCGCCCTGACCGCGGCGGCCCTTGTGCTGCTGATGGTGATGTGCACGTCGGCGCTGATGAGCGTCGAGACCGCCGGCATCCGCCACGTCGCCAGCCTGTTTTCGGGGCCTGAGGAGCTGGTGCGGCAGGACATGGCGCCGCTCGCCGCGGTGGTCGTGTTTGTAACGGTATTGGCCCCGCTGCTCAGGATTTTCGGAACGCTTTACGTGCTGATCCGCGCCCACGAGAGAACCCCGTCATCCCACTTGCGCCGCGTCCTCGCGCTCTGTGAAAGGCTGCGCCCGTGGTCGATGATCGATGTCTTTGTTCTCGGCGTGTTTGTCGCTTACGCCAAGCTCGGCGGGCTTGTCGAGATCGGGCTTAGGACCGGCGTTTACGCGCTGTTTGCGCTGGCCTTTGTTCTGGTCTGGGTCGATGCCGCGCTCGACCGCGAAAAGGTCTGGGAGCGACTCGACCGTCGGGATCGACCCGATGCAGTGCCCGGCCGCCTAGCGGGTGCCATCGGCTGCGAGACGTGCGGCCTTGTCAGCGTGCTGCGTCCGGGCGAGCGGCGCTGCCCGCGCTGCGGCAGCGTGTTGCATCCACGTCGCCCAAACAGCGTGGCCCGCACCTGGGCTCTCGTGATCGCCGCCGCGATCCTCTACATCCCGGCCAATTACTATCCGGTGCTGACTGTCGTCCAACTCGGCGCCGGCCAACCCAGCACGATCCTTGGCGGCGTCGAGGAGCTGATCGCCACTCGCGAGTACCCGCTCGCCGCACTCGTGTTCTTTGCCAGCATCCTCGTGCCGGTGCTCAAGCTGATCGGTCTGTCGGTCATGCTGGTTGCGACCCAGACCGGGCGCGCCGGCTGGCTGCGCGACCGAACCCGGCTTTATCACATCGTCCGCTTTATCGGGCGCTGGTCGATGATCGACATATTCATGGAATCGTTGCTGGGCGCGCTCGTCACCTTTGGCGCCGTGATCACGATCGAGCCCGGCGTCGGCGCGCTGGCCTTTTGCGCGGTCGTCGTGCTGACCATGTTCGCCGCCGAAACCTTCGATCCGCGGCTGATGTGGGACGCAGCGGCCGCGCGGCATCCGGCGGTCGCGACGGCAGGCTAGCCGGTCAAACCCGGCGATAGATCGATCGCGGCTGCGGCCTCGGCTGAGCGGCACACAACACGCGGTGCTTCGCCTCCGAAGAACTCATCCGGGGCGTTCCCTTCCGGTTGATGATTCTTGCTGGCCGCAGCACGCGCTTGATGATTAACTGACCGAGCTTACGCCCTTTTGGGCGATAGGACACGGGCCGGCGCGACATGACCGGCGCGGATAAGAACCAGCTTGGGGAGGATGCGCCATGCGGATGTTGGGTGTCGCGTTCGCCATCGTGGTCGCCACGCTGATTGGTAGCATCTCCGCCGCGAGTGCCCGGAATATCGCGTGTACCGGCACAATGGGTGGCGGTGCGACGGTCACCGCGCTGCATGGCAACGTCACCGTGGCGAGTGGCGCCTCGTGCACGCTGGAATTCGTCGATGTGACCGGAAACGTCGAGGTCGAGCCGGGCGGCGCCTTGCTGGTCACGGCATATGACGAGCCGTCGACGATCACAGGGAGCGTCCGCGCCAATGACTGCGTTTCGACGATGCTCGAGGGCAATGTAACGGTTGGCGGCGGCCTGGATATCGAGCATTGCAGTGGAGCAACGGCGAGCGGCTTTCAGGGTCCGGGCATACTGATCGGCGCCAATTTTACTTGTGAGAACAATGCTGGGCCTTGCATAGCCTGGCTCGGCAAGGTTGCCGGCGATGCACAGATCGAGAGCAATGGTGCCGCCGCCGATATCAGTCTCGATACGATCGGCAGAAATCTCGTGTGCCAAAGCAACGCCGCGATGCCGACGCACAACCATGGCTACAATTGGGTCGCCGCGCGGGCCCAAGGCCAGTGCGCGGCAGGATTTACCACGACGAGCACCTCGATCGGCGTGCCATCGAGCTCCGGGCTGGCCTGCAGCTTGCTCACATCCCTCCCGGCTGCGGCGTTTCCGGTGCCGAACACCGTGATCACCGCGGCGATCGATACCCCGGCCGCCGGCGGGCTGCCCGAACGCTGCATCGTCCGCGGCATTGTCAATTCACACACGAGCCCGGTCGACAGCTGCAGCTACGGCGACAGTTTCCAGGTGCAGCTGCCATTACCCGCGGCGTGGAACGGCCGCTTTTTCATGCAAGGCGGTGGCGGGACGGAGGGCTCGGTGCCGACCGCGACGGGAACTGATTCAGGCAGCGCGGGAGCGAATTTCGGCATTGTCAACGGTTATGCGGTCGCGAGCCAGGATGGCGGACACGAAAATAGCAGGCTGGCTTTGCCGTCGTGTGATTCCGGATATGGCAACGCCTACGAGTTCTATCTCGATCCAATGGCGACGATCGACCAGGCCTATCAATCGATCGAGGTGACCGCATTGACCGCCAAATATCTGATCGCCGCATATTACGGCTACGATGCCGGGCATTCCTATTGGGTCGGCTGCTCGACCGGTGGGCGCCAGGCCATGGTGATGTCGCAGAACTTCCCACAATACTTCGACGGCATCGTCGCAGGCGACCCGGTCTATGACCTCGAAGCAATCTCGCTCAGCGAGACCTGGGGAGTGCAGAGGATCTACGATCTCTCGCCCGGCCCTTATGCGACGGTGCCGGAACCCGCCCCGCAGGTTGCCGCACCCCTCGTCTACAGTAATTTTCCGGTCAGCGATCAGGCGCTGTTCGAAACCGCGCTGCTGCAGAAATGCGATGCGCTCGACGGCGTGGCCGATGGGGTGATCGACAACCTTCCGGCGTGCCGCGCGGTCTTTCATCCGGCCACGGCGACTTACACGTCGGGTGGCAAGGTCTACCCGCTGCAATGCACCGGGGCGAAGAACCCGACCTGCCTCTCGCCCGCGCAGATCCGGGCAGTCGAACAAATCAACGAGGGGCCGCGAACCGATCTCGGACAGGCGGTTATCGCCCCGGCCGGGACGCGAGCGCCCGATCACGCCGATCCCGCGGCCCTGGGTTATGCCTATGATGGCGGCTATATGACGACGGTCGGCATTCCGGCGCGCGCGATCGGCACACCGGCAACGCCGCCAAGCAACTATTCGCTCAGCCTGGGCCAATTCCCGTATGCGTGGCTTGCGTCACCAAACCCTCGCTACAACCCGCTCAATTTCAGCTTTACCGCGGATCTGGGGCTTTTGAGCAAAGCGTCCCCGGTTGTCTCCTATTCGACCTCGCTCGACATCTCAAAGTTTGTCGATTATGGGCACAAGATCATCTGGTACCACGGGCTGAGCGATCCCGGTCCGCCGGTGCTCGCCACAATCGACTATTACCGGGCGATGGCGGACCAATTTGGCGGTCTGAGCGCGGCTCAGAAGTTTTCCCGGCTTTATCCGGTGCCGAATATGGACCACTGCAGCGGCGGTGCGACGACCGACCAGTTCGACATGCTGACCCCGTTGACCCAATGGGTCGAGAAGGGCACGGCACCAAGCTCGATACCGGCTACCGGCATCCACTTCAACGCCGCCACCTATCAGGTCGGCTTTGTCTCCGGCTCGCCCGACAACGCGCCGACGACGCGCAGCCGCCCGCTGTGCCCCTACCCGCAGGAGGCCCGCTTCACCGGCTCAACGACAATCGAAAGCGGTGTGCCGGTTACGACCAATCCCGCAGACCTCGCCAATGCCGCGAAATACCGCTGCATCACGCCGTCGCCGCCCTATTTGCAGTAAACCGGCGTTTGATTTGCAGTAAACCGGCGTTTGCCGGAAACCGGGGGGCGGTGACGAACATAGTCGGGGGTGACCGGCGCACCGGCCACCCTCGGCCTGTGAAAACCCGTCAAGGTTCAGTCCCGGTCCAGTCGGGAGCGCACGCTCAGTCGGGGGTGCGGGTCGATTGCCAGGCGACCATCTGCCATTGGCCGCCTTTGTTGGCCCAGACATCGGTAAAGCGCACGCCAAAGCTGTTCGGGCGCCCTTGCGAGGCGACGCTGATGCGGCAGGAGCCGGTCAAGACGACGGTGTCGCCCAGATCCTGCGCCTTGACATCGGACGGCACCACCGAGGTGTAGACCGTCCCGCCCGATTCCATGTTGCCGATCAGGCTTTGCTTGGTGTCGAGCCGGGCGGTCGAGTGGGTATAGACAAGATCGTTGGAGATCAGGGCGTTCAGCTTGGCGATGTCCTTTTTCGCCATCGCGTCCATGCGCTCCTTGTCGAGGCCGATGATCTTTTCCGCGTTACCCGCCATATCGTGTCCTCCTTTGAGAAAGGGTCTTGCCGGTCAGCGAATTTCCAGCACCAGCTTGCCTTGCAGATGGCGGCTCTCACTGATTCGGTGTGCTTCGGCCGCATCGGCGAGCTTATAGCGCACAATATTGGGCGGCCACACCGCGCCGGCCGCATAAAGCTCCAGCATCCGCTCGAGATGGGCGCGGTCGCGCGCGACGTTCGGGCGCAGCACTTCGACATTCGTGCGCTGCGGCTTGAACCCCGCCGGTGCCGCGGCGATCCACACCAGTCGTCCGCCCGGCTTCAGCACCTCGTAGGAGCGCACCTGAACATCGCCGCCGACCGTATCAAACACGACGTCGCACCCGGATACCGCCTTGGTAAAATCTTGCGAGCTGTAGTCGATCGCCTGATCGGCGCCGAGGCTTTTGACATAATCATGATTGCGGGCGCTGGCCGTGGTGATCACGGTGGCGCCCTTGTGCTTGGCAAGCTGGATCGCAAAACCGGCCACACCTCCTGCCCCACCTTGGACGAGGATCGTCTCGCCGCGCTGCAGCTTTGCCGTATCCTCGACCGCCCACAACGCGGTCAGGCTGGTCAACCCCAGCGCCGCCGCCTCCGCATGCCCGAGCGAGTCCGGTTTTCTGGCGATGATCGCGGCCTTGATTGCGAGCTTCTCGGCATAGCAGCCTTCGATCCCCTGATCGGTCACCCCGAACACCGCGTCGCCCGGCGCGAAGTCGGTGACACCCGGTCCGACCGATGCCACGACCCCCGAAAAATCGCGTCCGAGAATATGGGGGAGCTTGAGATTGCGGTATCCGCCGCCCCCGAGCCGCACCTTGTAATCGGCCGCGTTGATACTCGCGGCATGGATATCGGCGACGACCTCGCCCGGCCCGGCAACCGGGTCCGGTGCCTCGCCGAGGCGGAGCATCTCAGGCCCGCCATGAGCCGCCAGCAGTATTGCTTTCATCGCTCCCTCCGCCGTCAGTTGCCATCTCGCATGGTGTTCCAGTTCGCCCCCCGCCGCCCGCGGGCTGTCGAGCAGGATGCCGCGCAGCTACGGCGATTTCGCCGCATCGCGCGTCAACAGATCGACCTTCCGGTTGAGCGCGGTGATCAGCCCAGTGACACCCTGGTGAACCAGAATCGAATGAAATTCCGAACGCTGCGTTGCGAGCTGGCTGATGGTGCCGTCGAGGTAAACATCGTCGATCTGCCAGACGCCCTCGTTGCGTCGCATCAGATAGCTGATCGTAACGGGCTCACTGCCGGCTTCGACGATCTCGGTTTCGACGATGACACCCCCGGTTGTTGGCTCGGCCCCGGTGACCTGCAATTGCTGGCCGGAGTAATTGTCGAAACGGTCGGCATAGGTCGCCGAAACATAATGCCCGAAAGCAATGACGATCTGCTGCTGCTGCGCTGGGGTGAAGCTCGCCCATGACGGACCGACGGCGAGGCGGGCCATGAACGGCACGTCGAAGACGCCGTTGACGACCGGGGCCAGCGTCGCATAGCGGCCGCTTTGTCCGAGCGTCCGTGCGTGCTTCATCGTTGTCAGGAGAACGTCGTAAAAGCTTTGCACGCTGTCCTGGGGGCTGGCCGGGACGGCGCCGGCGCCGGCCGCGGGCGTGAGGCCGATCAATGCCAGGCAGAGCGCCACGATCTTCCCCGCCCCGGCAAATCTGGTCGGGCTCGTCATCGGTCAATCTCCTGTCTGACCCCTGCATGCGCGGGCTGGATCTCCGAGAGATCGCAGATTGCGCCGCCCCGGCAACCGCCAACCTGCGGGTGATCCGTCCGGGCCATGTTTGTTCTCTATGTTGACAATGATTTGACGACCATCATACCCGAGCCGCACTGGATCGGGTCAAATCAAAGTCTGCACGACCGCGTCGCACACCGCTGCCGCCCGCGCGGCGGTCCACCGACCGAACCGTTGCGCGGCGCTAATCCAGGCCGAAATATCGCGCAAAGCAAAGAATCGCCACGGTGCTATCCGTGCGCCGGTGGGTTTCGGGTTGCCACAGCCGGGCATCCTGCGGGCTCCGCTGGAGGGCAGCCGGCGATCCCCGCTGGGTCGAGCATTCCTCCAGGGTTCGCAGGGCACAGCCGGCTCGACAGATAGAGCCGTGTCATGTCCCGCAGCTCGATCAGTGCGCCGGCCTCCACCGCGTCGCCTTGTGCGGCGATCAGTGCGGCCATCGCCCGCATGTTGTGCAGCAGGATCACCGCCACCTTCTCGATCAGCAGGCGCGGCAGCTGCGGATCACGCGCCGAGAGGATGCGCACGATATGGCTGCGGGTGGCGTGGCGCAACTCGGCTCGCCGGCTCGACCAGTCCGACTGGGCGTCGAGCAAGGCAAAGGCGGCGCTCGTCTCCTGGCCCAGGTTGGCAACCAGGTCAAGCACCGCATCAGCGAGTGCGGTTGCCGACAGGCCGGCGGAAACCTCCTCGATTTCGCCGAGCCCGGCCACGATCAGTTCGCCATACCGTTCGAGGAGGGCGTCCGCCAGCACCTTCTTGTTTGGAAAGAACTGGTAAAGGGAGCCGATCGGCGCTTCGGCCAGTGCGGCGATTTCGGTCATCGTCGCCGCATCGAAGCCCTTTTCCGCGAACACGGTCGCAGCGGCCCGCATCAGCGCGGCGACGCGAAGGTGGCCGCGACGGCGTTGCGGTGCACGCTGTTGCCCGGCAGGCATTGACGTTTGCGAGGACATCCTCATATTTGGTCGTTTATGAGGCTAACCTCATACAGCGAGATGTGCCGCAGAGTCAACCATCGGTCGGGTCGCTCGCCGACCGGACCGGGCTTCAGGATCAGATGTCGGTGTCATTATGCCTGCTGACGGGGGATCGACCGGGCTCAAGCCCGAGGTACTGGTTCCGGCGCCAGCGATCGAAGAGCCTCGCCCGGACCGGGCCCCGGTGGCGGCGGCTCCCTCCGCAAAAACCGGTGTGCGACGCCGGCTGCGCTGGGCTGGATTCCTGTTGCTCCCGATCGTGCTCATCATCGGCTTTTATTTCTATGTCGCCAGCAGCCGCTATGTGACGACCGATGATGCTTATGTCGAAGCCGATCAGGTCGGGCTGTCGACCGACGTTTCGGGTCTGGTCGAAACGATCGATGTCCATGAGAACCAACACGTCGAGGCTGGTCAACCGCTGTTCAGCCTCGATCCGCAGCCGTTCCAGCTCAAGCTCGAACAGGCACAGGCGCAGCTCCAGGCAGCGCGCGACGACATCCAATCATTGAAAGCGGACGGTGCCAATCTGCGCGCGCAGATTGTCCGGGCTGACGATCAGATCGCCTTTGATCAGCGGCAATACACGCGCGCTGCGACCCTCGCACGCGAGCGCTTCGCGCCGCAGACGGCGCTCGATCAGGCCTGGATGAACCTGCGCACCGCCCAACAAACGGCGAGCTCGCTGCAGGCGCAGCTCGCGGCGACCGTGGCCAAGCTCGATGGCAATCCGGATCTGCCGGTCACGCAGCATTCGCAATACCGGCAGGCCTTGGCGCAACGCGACGAGGCGGCCCGCGAGCTGCGCGACACCGTGGTCCGAGCGCCTTATGCCGGATACGTCACCAATGTGCCCTCGCTGCAGCCGGGTATGTATCTGCCGACCTCGACGACCGGCTTCTATCTGGTGCGTACACCGCAGGTCTGGGTCGAAGCGCAGCCGAAGGAGACAAAGCTGACCCAGGTCCGTCCGGGCCAGCCGGTCGAGGTCACGGTCGATACCTATCCCGGCCGCGTGTGGCACGGCACCGTCGAGAGCATCGCCCCCGCCGCACAATCGCAATTCTCGCTGTTGCCGGCCGAAAACACGAGCGGCAACTGGGTCAAAGTGGTTCAGCGCATCCCGCTGCGGATCGAGATCGATGCCGATCAGCAGCATATGCCGCCGCTGCGTTCCGGCATGAGCGCTGAGATCCGCATCGATACCGGCCACGTCCACGGTGTGCCGCATTTGCTCGCGTGGATGTTTGGCAGCTCGCGGAGCGGCTGATGGCCGCGACGGGCTTTTCCGCAGGCACCAGCCCGGCCGTGACCAATCGGGTCGTCGTCACCGCGATCGTCGGGCTGGCGACAATCATGCAGGCGCTCGACACGACGATCGCCAATGTCTCGCTGCCCTACATCCAGGGGTCTCTGGCGGCAAACCAGGACGAGGTCGAATGGGTGCTGACCTCGTATATCGTCGCTGCGGCGATCATGACCCCGCCGACCGGCTATCTGACCCGCCGGTTTGGCCTCAAGCGGCTGTTCATGAGCTCGATCGCCGGCTTCACGGTCGCCTCGATGCTGTGCGGCCTCGCCCAGTCGCTCGGCGAGATCGTTTGTTTCCGGCTGGTGCAGGGAGCCTTTGGCGCCGCCTTGGTGCCATTGTCTCAGGCGGTGCTGATGAACGCCTATCCGGCCGAGCGGCAGGGCCGCGCGATCGCCTATTGGGGCATGGCGATCATGATCGGTCCGATCATCGGACCGGTGCTCGGTGGCTGGCTGACGCAGAATTACAGCTGGCGCTGGGACTTCTTTATCAACGTGCCGATCGGGGCTGCGGCACTTGTCGGCATGTTCGTCTTTCTGCCCGACACGCCGCGATCGAGGGATCGGCTCGACTGGTTCGGCTTTGCCGCGCTGAGTGTGGCGATCGGTGCGTTTCAGATCCTGCTCGACCGCGGCCAGGAGCTCGACTGGTTCGGCTCGCGCGAGATCCTCGGGCTGGCCGTGCTCAGCGGCGGCGCATTCTGGCTGTTCATCGTGCATACTTTCAGCACAGCGGCACCGTTTGTTCGGCCGCAGTTATTCCGCGACCGCAATTTTTCCGCCGGCACGCTGTTCGTCTTTATCATCGGCGTCAGCTTTTTTGCCCCGCTGGCGCTGCTACCGCTCTATCTGCAGGATCTGATGGGCTATCCGATCCTGACCGCAGGGTTCGCCTTGGCCCCCCGGGGATTTGGCACGCTCGTTGCGATGCTGGCAGTAGGCCCGCTCGTCGGTCGGGTTGACACGCGCATCCTGCTGGCGATCGGTGTCGGGCTGACCGCCTGGGCAATGGGCGACATGAGCGGCTGGACCCCGGCGGTGTCGATGTGGACCGTCGGCATCAACGGCATCATCCAGGGAGCGGGCATGGGATTTTTGTTCGTGCCGCTCAGTGTCACGACGCTCGCAACCCTCGCCCCCGAGCAGCGGACCGAGGGCGCCGGCTTCTACAATCTCGCCCGGAATATCGGGCAGAGCATGGGAGTCTCGGTCGTGTCCGCGCTGCTCGTATCGAACGCTCAGGCGAACCACGCCGAGATCGCCGATCATGTCGTGGCCACTAATCGCCTGCTGGCGAGCCCGGTGATTGCCCATCTGTGGAGCCCATTCACTTCGGCCGGACGTGCCGCAATCGACGCCACGATTACTACGCAGGCCCAGGCTATCGCCTATATCGACGACTTCAAGCTGCTGATGATCCTGACCCTGGCGGCGCTGCCGCTGGTCCTGTTCTTTCGCAAGCCGCCATCCGGCGCGGCGTCCGGCCCCGCACCGCCGGCGCACTGAGGGGTGCGTTGCTGCAGGCTGGTTTTCCCGCAGAAGCGGTGGTTTAGTCGCAAGCGTGTGACACTGGAGCGGATGCAGCGTGAATGCCGTCACCCCAGCGGATCGAGGATTACGCGCTGATCGGCGATTGTACTACAGCGGCGCTGGTCGGGCGCAACGGCTCGATCGACTGGCTGTGCCTGCCGCGCTTTGACTCGCCGGCCTGTTTTGCCGCGTTGCTGGGCGCGCCCGAGCATGGCCGCTGGCTGATCGCGCCGGACGATCCTGCTCCCCGCGTCAAGCGGCATTATCTCGACGGCTCGCTGGTGCTCTCGACGACATTCGAGACCGCGACCGGTGCCGTTGAGCTGATCGACTTTTTTCGGCCGCGGCACGGGCCGCTCGACTTGGTGCGGCTGGTGCGCGGCTCGCGCGGGCGCGTGGCGATGCACGTCGAGCTGGTGCTGCGCTTCGACTATGGCGCGCTCGTCCCGTGGGTCGAGCAGCTGTCGGAGGGTGGCATCTCGGCGATCGGCGGACCGGAGCGGGTGGTCCTGCGCACTCCCGTGCCATTGCGCGGCGAGGACCTTAAGACCGTCGGTGAGTTCGAGATCGATGCCGGACAGACCGTTCCGTTTGTTCTGACCTACGGCCCCTCGCACCAGCCGCCGCCGCGGTCGGTTGATGCCGAGCGGGCGCTGCACAGCGCCCTGTCGTTCTGGCGGCATTGGTCCGAGCAATGCACGCCGGCAGGGCCGTGGACCGATACGGTCAAGCGCTCGCTGATCGTCCTGAAGGGACTGACCTTTACGCCGACCGGCGGCATCGTTGCCGCGCCGACCACCTCGCTGCCCGAGAAGCTCGGCGGTCCGCGCAACTGGGATTATCGGTACTGCTGGCTGCGTGACGCGACCTTTACCCTGCTGGCGCTGATGAATGCCGGATATTCCGACGAGGCACGGGCCTGGCGGGACTGGCTGTTTCGCGCGGTGGCCGGCAGTCCGGACCAGATCCAGATCATGTATGGGCTCGGCGGCGAGCGCCGGCTGACCGAGTGGGAAGCGCCGTGGCTGCCGGGCTATGCCGGCTCGCAGCCGGTGCGCATTGGCAATGCCGCCGCCAACCAAACCCAGCTCGATATCTATGGCGAGCTGATGGATGCGTTCTATCACACGGCCTTGCATGGTCTCGCACCGGCCCAGCGCGCGGCACCGATCGGCCAGGCGATTCTCGGGCATCTCGCCAACATCTGGGACCAGCCCGACGAGGGGATCTGGGAGGTACGCGGGCCGCCGCAGCATTTCACCCATTCCAAGGTGATGACCTGGGTGGCCTTTGACCGGGCCATCAAGATCGCCGAACGACTGGGCGGTGACAACCCGGCCGAGAGCTGGCGAAAGCTGCGCGACGAGATCCATCAAGACATCTGCGCCAAGGCGTTCGATCCCGATCTCGGCAGCTTTGTCCAGGCCTACGGGTCGAAAGCGCTCGATGCCAGCCTGCTGCTGGTGCCGCTCGTCGGTTTTCTGCCGCCGACCGACCCGCGCATCGTCGGCACTGTCGCCGCGATCGAGCGGCGTCTCGTATCCGATCGGCTGGTAATGCGCTATGACAGCGGGCCGGGCACAGACGGATTGCCGCCCGGCGAGGGAGCGTTTCTCGCCTGCAGCTTCTGGCTCGCCGACAATTACATCCTGCAAGGCCGCGTCGCCGAGGGGCGGCGCCTGTTTGAGCATCTGCTGTCGCTGGCCAACGATCTCGGTCTGCTGGCCGAGGAATACGACCCGCAGGCAAAGCGCCAGCTGGGAAATTTCCCGCAGGCGTTCTCGCATGTGGCGCTGGTCAATACGGCCTTCAACCTGACCCGCAGCGGCGGCCCGGCGGAGCAGCGCTCGTCCCGCGATGGCAAGCCTGTTCGCCGTGCCGCCCGGGATGACGCGCGGCGGGTCAGGCCGCCGCCGCTGTAGCCAGCCCCTGGCGCAACGCCGCGGCGCAGTCGCCGAGCGCCCGGCGCGCCGTCGCGACCAGCCGGCCGTAGCGGATAAAGCCGTGATTTAGGCCGTCATAGACCTGGAGCTCACAGGCGACGCCGGCCGCATGCAATGCCGCGGCCAGGCGATGGCTGTCATCGAGCAACGGGTCGAGACTGCCGACAATCAGGTGCGCCTTTGGCAAGCCGCCAAGCCGCCCGAGAATCGGGGCTGCGCGCCAGTCCGTCTGCTGCTGCGCATGCTCGAGATAGGTTTCCCAGATCCAGCGCATCTGGGTCTGCGACAATCCTGCACCCCGACCAAAACGCTGCCAGGACGCGCTGTCGCTGTCGGCTGAGTAGACGCCATAGACCAACAGCATGAAGCGCAGCGCGGCGAGACCCTCGTCGCGCAAGGCGAGGGCTGCGGCGAGGGCGAGATTGCCGCCCGCCGAATCGCCACCGACCGCGATCCGGGTCGGGTCGATGCCAAGCGCGGCGCCTTCGCGCGCGACGAGCCGGGTGATCGCCACCATCTCTTCGAACGCTTTGGGACACCGGTGCTCGGGCGACAATTTGTAGTCGAGCGACAGCGCCGCCGCGCCGGATCCACGCACCAGCTCACGCAGCATCGCGTCCCAGGAGGAGAGGCTGCCCTGCATAAAGCCGCCGCCATGCGCGTAGACGATCAGCGGCGGTCGCGCCGCATCATCCGGCAGGTAGAGCCGGCACGGCACCTGGCCATGCGGACCCGGCAGGCTGAGATCGCGCTCCTGCCGCAGCGGCATCGATCCCTCGCCGAGAAACGCGCCGATCCGGTCCACCGCGGCCCGCACCTCGGCGAGCGGCGCGCGAGTACGGTCGGGAGCCACCAAGCCGCGCTCCTGCAGCAATCGGCCGGCCGCCGCCAGCTCCGGATCGATCCGGGGTGTCGCGTCGTTCATGGCATTTCTCCCGCTCCGTAGTCGGCACTCGATTAAACCGCGGCTCGGCGCGGGTCTGCAACCTCGATCGGTGGCCCCGGGGCAACTCTGCCGATATCGCTCTTCGGTGCTGTTGGGGGCATTCTTTTCCTGCAGGCCGAGCCCCTATACTGTGGCTGCGCGCAACGAGCGGGGGCGACCGGAGTGGAGCAGCGCAATCTGGGGAAATCGGGGCTGCGCGTGTCGGCCGTCGGGCTCGGCTGCAACAATTTCGGCGGGCGCATCGATCTCGACGCGACCCGGCTGGTCGTGCACAAGGCGCTCGATCTCGGCATCACCTTTTTTGACGAATCCGACACTTATGGCGCCCCGCGCGGCAGCGCCGAGAGCTGTCTTGGCGAGATCCTGGGGCCCCGGCGCAAGGACATCGTGCTGGCGACAAAGTTCGCCCGGCCGATGGACAGCTCCGGCCGGTTCGAGGGCGCTTCGCGCCGCTATATCATGGCGGAGGTCGAGGCCAGCCTCAGACGGCTCAAGACCGACTGGATCGACCTTTATCAGCAGCATCAGCCGGACCCGCTCACACCGATCGAGGAAACCTTGCGCGCGCTCGACGATCTCGTGCATCAGGGCAAGGTGCGCTACATCGGGTGTTCGACGCTGCCGGCCTGGCAGGTGGTCGAGGCGCAGTGGACCTCGAAGCACCACGGGCTGCACCATTTCGTCTCGTGCCAGGAGGAGTACAGCCTGCTGTCGCGTGGGCTCGACCAGGAGATGATGCCGGTCCTCGAAGCCTACGCGCTGGGACTGATCCCGTTCCGGCCGCTCGCCAACGGCTTGTTGACCGGCAAGTACAAGCGGGGCGCGCCGCTGCCGTCGGGGGCACGGCTCAGCTCCGAGACCAGGACGGGTGACCGCTATCTGACCGAGCAGAACTGGGCAATGGTCGAGCGCCTCGAAGGCTTTGCCGCCGAGCGGGGCCATCACCTTCTCGATCTCGCTCTCGGCTGGCTGCTCGTGCGTCCGGCGGTCGCAAGCGTGATCGCCGGTGCGACGCGGCCGGAGCAGGTCGAAGAGAATGTCCGTGCCGCCTACGCCTGGAGCTTGACGCCCGACGAGATGCGGGAAATCGATCGGTTGACCGGATAACCCACAAGCCAGAGAAGGAACTTGACGATGGATGTTCAACTGAATGGAAAGAGCGCGGTGGTCACCGGCGGCAGCAAGGGGCTCGGGCTGGCGATCGCCAAGGAATTTGCCGCCTCGGGTGCGGATGTCGCGATCCTCGCGCGCGACCCGGCAACTCTGGCGGATGCCAAAGGTCAGATCCAGCGGGGCGCCAAAGGCAAGGTCGCCGCGATCAGCTGCGACGTGGCGAAAATGGCGCCGATCAAGGCCGCCTACGACCAGATCATGTCCGAATTTGGCAAGATCGACATCTATGTCAACAACGCCGGCCAATCGACGCGCGGCCCGTCCGAGACGCTGACCGACGAGCAGTGGCAGGCCGATCTCGATCTCAAATTGTTCGCGCAAATCCGCTTCTGCCGGCTCGTCTTGCCGCAGATGAAGGAGCGCAAATGGGGCCGCATCATCAGCGTCCTCAATATCGGCGCCAAGGCGCCGGGTGCGGACAGCGCGCCGACCTCTGTCAGCCGCGCCGCACAGATGGCCTTTACCAAGGCCCTGTCTCAGGAAGGCGCTCCGCATAATGTGCTGGTCAATTCGCTGCATGTCGGCGTCATCGTCAGCGACCAGATCAAGCGCCGCTTTGATCGCGAGCGGCCGAATGTGAACTTCGAACAATACATTACCGACGCCGGCAAGGGTGTGCCGATGGGCCGCATGGGGCGTGCCGAGGAATTCGCCGCGGTCGCGACCTTTCTCGCCTCCGATGCCGCTTCCTATGTGACCGGTTGCGCGATCAACGTCGATGGCGGGCGCTCCCCGGTGGTCTAGCTGTGGAAGCCAAGAACGTTGTTCAGTCGGGCGGCGGGAGGTTTTCCGGCGAGGGCTGAGTGCGGTCGGTTGTGGTTGTAGTCAGCAATCCAGGGTGCAGTGCATGGCGTGGCCTCCGCTCGGCAGAGGATTGGCAGGTGCGGGCGCAGGCCCATTCGCGCAGGCTGGTCTGGAT
>JBOHME010000056.1:0-27740 GCA_050729795.1 Allostellaceae bacterium
CAGGATCCTTGACCGCGATCGGAATGCCGTCGAGCGGTCGGGGCTCGCCGCGCCCGAGCCGCTGGTCGGCGGCATCAGCCATCGCCAATGCCTGCTCCGGGGTTTCGGTGATAAAGGCGTTGAGCGGCCGCACCGCCTCCATCGCGGCGATGTGCGCCTGGGTCAGCTCGCGGGCCGAGAAATCTTTGCGGGCCAGCCTGTCGCGCGCCTCGGCCAGGGTCACCCTCGTCAGCGGATCGCTCACTCGACGACCTTTGGCACCGCGAAGAACCCGCGTTCGGCCGCCGCCGGCGCCACCTGCGGGGCGTTGCCGAGAATCGCTGCACGGCAGTCGCCATCGGTCACCCGGTCGTCGCGCAGCGGCAACCCGGCTGCAGCAACATTGGCCACCGGCTCGACCGCGGTGGTATCGAGCTCGCGCAACTGCTCGAACCAGTCGAGGATTTGCGACAGCTCCGCGGCCAGCGGTGCGAGCTCGGCCTCGGCAAGCCGGATCCGCGCCAGTGCGGCAATATGGGCGACCGCAGCCCGGTCTAGCGCCATGCCCGATCCAACGCCATGTTCGCATCGCCTCCGCAACCGCCCGCCGCGACACGGAAAATAGGGTATCCTCGACGATGATTGTAGCCGACCCTGCGGCCCTGCGCGACACTGTGCCGGCGGGGCTGCGGCTCCTGGGCCTCGATGTCGGCACCAAGACGATCGGGCTTGCCTTGTCCGACACGCGCCGGATCATCGCCAGCCCGCTCGAAACGATCCGCCGGCGACGCTTTCGCGACGATCTCGCCCGGCTCGGCGCGCTGATCGAAGCGCATGGTGTCGGCGGTCTCGTGATCGGGCTGCCGCTGACGCTTTCGGGCAGCGACGGGCCGCGTACCCAGGGGGTTCGCCAGTTTGCCCGCAACCTCGCCACCTGGCGCGACCTGCCAATCGCGCTGTGGGATGAGCGCATGTCGACCGCCGCGGTCGAGCGCGAGATGATCGCCGCCGATATGACCCGCAAGCGCCGCGCTGAGATCATCGACCGCGTCGCCGCCGCCTACATCCTGCAGGGCTGTCTCGATTTTCTCGCGAGCGCAGGCTGAGCGGCTGTCACGGTTTGCGCGACGCGGCCGGCGGCCATGGGCCCGCCGCTGGCGTGCCGGACGCCGCCGGACCGGTTGTCGGGCCGGTTTGCGCCAGCGCTGCGATGCCGGAGATGCCGCCGAGGTTCATCGTGTCGATGGCGCTGCTCGGCACGATGATCGTGCTGCCGCGCTCCTTGACGCTCTCGTAAAGCATGTTCATGCCGCGCAGATGCATGGCGACAGGATCGTCGGCATAGGTTCGAGCCGCCTCGACAAAACTGTGCGCGATCTCGGCCTCGGCGGTGCCGAGAATGACGCGCGCCTGGCGCTCGCGCTCGGCCTGGGCCTGCCGGCTCATCGCGTCCTGCAGCGCCACCGGGATGCGTACGTCACGCAGCTCGACCGATCGGACCTCGATCCCCCACTCGGCGATCTTCGCGCGGATCGTCTCGCGCAATTCAGCGTCCATCGTCTTGCGGTTCGACAGCAGCATCGCGAGATCGGCGGCGCCGATCATCTCCCGCAAAGAGGTTTGTGCCGCCCACGAAATCGCCTCGCCATAGCTGACGATATCGAGCGCCGCGCGGCGCGCATCGGTGACGATCCAGAAGATGATCGCGTCGACATCGACCGGCACCGTGTCGCGGGTCAGGGTCTGCTCGGCGACGAATTGGGTGGTGCGCAGCCGGTTGTCGATCACCGCCGTTACTGTATCGAGGATCGGGACGATCGTGAACAGGCCGGGTCCGCGGACCGCGAGAAACTTGCCGGCGCGAAGCACCACCGCTCGCTCCCATTGCCGCGCCATCTTGATCGCGCTGAACCCGATCACCGCGGCCGCGATCAGCACCGCGCCCGGCACAGCGTGTGCGCTCAGGATCGCCAGCACGCCGAGCCCGGCCAGCACGACGACGATCGCGAGCGTGATCGGATTGGGAGACATCGCCGGAAGGATTCTACACGGCTGCTCGCGACAAGTCGCATACCACGTGATCCATCTCGGCCGCGTCTTGCCGCACCGCTGGCCGCTCCTTATAGTCCCGGTTTCATGCACAGCACTGTTGAGCGCGCCGGGCAGCGGCATCGGCACCTGCTCGGCATCGAGGGGTTGTCGGCGGCGGAGATCGAGCGGTTTCTCGATCGCGCCGACGGCTATGTCGAATTGAACCGGCAGGCCGAGAAAAAGCGCGCATCGCTGCGCGGACGGACGATCATCAACTGTTTTTTCGAGAATTCGACCCGTACCCGCACCTCGTTCGAGCTCGCCGGCAAGCGGCTCGGCGGCGATGTGATCAACATGGCCGTGGCGGTCAGCTCGATGGTCAAGGGCGAAACCCTGATCGACACGGCCATGACGCTGAATGCAATGCATCCGGACGTGCTGGTCGTGCGCCATCCCGAATCGGGGGCGGTGCAGCTGCTTTCCGAAAAAGTCGATTGCGCGGTGATCAACGCCGGCGACGGCAGCCACGAGCACCCGACCCAGGCGCTGCTCGACGCGCTGACCATCCGCCGCCGCAAAGGCCGGCTCGGCGGTCTGACGGTCGCGATTTGCGGCGATGTGCTGCACAGCCGGGTCGCCCGCTCGAACATCGCATTGCTCAACGCGATGGGGGCGCATGTCCGGGTGGTGGCGCCGCGCACATTGTTGCCGGCGGCGGTCGAGCGGCTCGGCGTCGAGGTTTTTCACGACATGGCGGCGGGTCTCGCCGCGGTCGATATCGTGATGATGCTGCGCCTGCAGATGGAGCGGATGCACGGCTCGTTTGTGCCGTCGACGCGCGAGTATTTTCATTTCTTCGGGCTCGACTACGACAAATTGCGCGCGGCGAAGCCCGATGCGCTGATCATGCATCCGGGGCCGATGAACCGCGGTGTCGAGATCGGCAGCGAGGTCGCCGACGATATCGACCGCAGCGTGATCCGTCAGCAGGTCGAGATGGGGGTCGCGGTGCGCATGGCCTGCCTCGAAATGCTGACCGGCCTCGGTAATGGACCGACATGGGAGACGGCGTGAACCGTCTGCTGATCCGCGATGCCCGGCTGCTCGACCCGGCGAGCCGGCTCGATGCCACCGGCGACATTCTGATCGAGGGGGAACGGATCGCTGCCGTCGGCAGCGATCTCGCGGGCTGCGCCGACGGCGCCGAAATCATTGTCGCCGAGGGGCTGTGCCTGGCACCCGGTCTCGTCGATATGCGCGTGCAATTGCGCGAGCCCGGCGCCGAGCACATGGAATCGATCGAGAGCGCGGGCCAGGCTGCAGCGGCGGGCGGCGTTACGACAATGGTCGCGCTCCCCAACACCGAGCCGCCGGTCGATGATGTCTCGGTCGTCGAGTTTCTGGCCCGCCGGGCGCGCGAGGTCCGGCTCGCCAAAATCCACACCTATGCGGCGGCGACCAAGGGGCTCGCCGGCAAAGAGCTGACCGAGATGGGCTTGCTGGCGGCGAATGGGGCAGTCGGTTTTACCGACGGGGTCAAGGCGGTCGCCGATGCGCTCGTCATGCGCCGCGTGCTCTCCTATGCCCGCAGCTTCGATCTCTTGGTGTTGCAGCACCCCGAGGAGCCTCGCCTCGCCGCCGCGGGCGAAGTCAACGAGGGCGAGACCGCGACCCGGCTCGGGCTCGCCGCGATCCCGCCCGAAGCCGAGATCATCATGATCGAGCGCGACCTGCGGCTCGTCGAACTGACCGGTGCCCGCTACCATGCGGCCCATCTCTCGACCGGTGCTGCGGTCGCGGCGATCCGCCAGGCAAAAGCGCAAGGTCTGCCGGTCACCTGCGACACCGCCCCGGCCTATTTCACGCTGAACGAGACCGCGATCGGCGATTACCGCACCTTTGCCAAGCTCTCGCCGCCGCTGCGCAGCGAGGCTGACCGGCGCGCGATCGTTGCCGGGCTCGCCGATGGCACGATCGATGCGATCGCCAGCGATCATGCACCGTGGGATCAGGATTCGAAGCGGCTGCCGTTCAGCTCGGCGGCATACGGGATCGTCGGGCTCGAAACCCTGCTGCCATTGTCGTTGGCGCTGTACCACGAGGGCGCTCTCGGGCTCCTCGACCTGTTGGCGCGGCTGAGCGTCAGACCGGCCGATATCCTGCGTTTGCCGGTCGGCCGCCTCACCCCCGGCGTCCCGGCCGACCTGGTGCTGTTCGACCCGGACGAGCCGTGGTGCATCGACCCCGACGCATTCCGTTCGAAATCGAAGAACGCACCCTTTGACGATTATCCGGTGCGTGGCCGCGTCATGCGGACCTTTGTTGATGGCCGCACGATCTTCCGCCGCAGTAACGGCGCTTGAGGTGCTGAAGAGGGAGCGGAGAAGGGAGGCTTTGACAAAAAGCTTGGGGCTGGCACAGAGCTTCAACAACTAAGTGCTGCGTTGCTGATCCCCTTTCCGAGCGAGCGCCATCGATCGAAAGGAAGCCCCGACGGGCTCCGGTCCGAACTGATTATCGCCAGTTGTACCAGGCAGGAACCCGAGTTCCAACAATACCCAGAGGTGAACGATAGGAATTAGCCATATCAGCACAAACCAGCCGCTACGATCGCGATCATGACAGCGTCTCACGGTTATCGCGCAGTTCGGCAGAATAGAACACAACAAATATATATGGAAGAGAGCCCCACCATCTTTTAATTCATAGTCTATAGTAAATATCATGATGCATAAAATTGTCCAGACGACGAGATATTTTCAAAATTGAAATCTCGAAATCCGGCCTTGCCACCAATATGCAAGGTCGCCCAGTGGCCGAAGATGTCTGCCCATCGCGCATCGCTGCCTATATTACCGGTTTTTAAGGGAGATTTTCCTAATCAGTTTGACTGCCCAACCCATCCAGTCTTATGCGTGCTGTTGTTCGTCAGAAGCCCACGTAGGTCCAGTGCTCCCATCGGAAGCCTACCTGTACCAATGGACGCATTCATCCGAACGCATCTTCTCGATCACTGGTTAGGATTTCCTTATGGCGCGGCCCGACTTGATTATCTCGTGAACGCCCGTGTCGTGCCTGCTTGCAAAACTGGCTGGACGGTGCATGTCAAGGGCAGCGGCGATCATTAACCGGAAGAATTGTCTTAAGATCTCACCAACGCGAAGACGAACTACCAACGCGCCAAGCTTCCTATCTCCTCGGCCTCGCCTCGCACGGCATCGGATAAAATAGACGCGAGCAACCCGCCTGCGTCGAGGCGGGTGCTTGCCCGTCGCGCACGGAAAGCCGAGACCGGGTCGCCGCCGGGCCGCGCCTCAGCCGGCGGCCTGCGGCAATTCCATGCGGACGGCGACAGCAGCGCTGGCGATGACAGCGACATCGCCGGCTTCGTCGGGAACATCAAGACCGCCCTTGACCACCCGGACCGTGACCTCGCCATGCGGCAACGCGGCCTTGACCGCGGCGGTATCGACCCGGTCCGGTTGCTGCACACCGATCGTGACCTCGACCTGCATCTGGCGCGAGTCGAGGCGGAAGGTCCGGATCAGCGTCAGCGAGCTGTGGTGCAGCGCGTCGGAGACCGCGCGCACCGCCGCCTTTGTGTAGTCGCCGCCATGCAGGTCGTTGCCGCTGCCGAGCTCGAGGATCACGCGTTTTGCGGTCATGGCCTGCCTCCCTGGCCGAGGTCGAGCCGCACGACCGCCGCAGCGTTGGCGATCACCGTCTTATTGGTGCCCAAATCATTGGCGATTTCGAGCCCGCCTTCGACGATCTCGACCGTGCCCGTGCCATGCGGCAGCACCGCCAAAACCGCCGCCTTGTCGACCTGCTCAGGATGAGGCACGCCGATCCTGACCTCGACCTGCATCGCATCGACCGGCAATCCGACCGCGTCGGCGACGCTCAGCCCGTTGTGCCACAATGCGTCGCGCAGCGCGCGCACCGCCGCCTTGGTATAATCGGCGCCGCGGATGTCGGTGCCCATGCCGATTTCCATCACCATCCGCTGAAAGGCCATCCCCTGGTTCCTCCGAAAGCCGCCGGGTCGCCGCATTCTATCCGAACACTGGTGAGCGGTCATCCCGTGTGGCGCCGCTCGCGCCCGGACGACCGCTCGGGGGCCCGGTAGGATCATGACTGCAAACGCGATCACACCGGCGGCGCCGCAGATCGTCATCGACCGGGTGAGCCACGTCTATCGCCCGTCGCACGGCCGACCGGTCACTGCACTCGACAATGTCTCGCTCGCTGTCGGCGACCGGGAGTTCGTGGCGCTGCTGGGTCCGAGCGGCTGCGGCAAGAGCACGTTGCTCTATCTCGTCGGGGGATTTTTGCCGGTCGAAGCGGGATCGATCCGGGTCGCCGACCAGCCGATCGCCGGGCCCGGTCCCGATCGCGGCATCGTCTTTCAGCATTTCGCGCTGTTTCCATGGAAGACGGTTCTGCAAAACGTCCTCTACGGTCTTGAAAAGCAGCGCGTGCCGCGCGACGAGCGGATCCACCGCGCCAGGGGGTATATCGCGCTGGTGGGGCTCGCCGGGTTTGAGGAGAGCTATCCGGCACAGCTTTCCGGCGGCATGAAGCAGCGCGCTGCGATTGCCCGCACCTTGGCGATCGATCCGCGAATCCTCTTGATGGACGAACCATTCGGCGCGCTCGACGCGCAGACCCGCAGCCTGATGCAGGTCGAGCTCTTACGCATCTGGCAGCGCTCGCCCAAGACCGTGATCTTTGTCACCCACGACGTTCAGGAGGCGGTGTTTCTCGCCGAGCGGATCGCGGTCATGACGGCACGGCCGGGGCGGATCAAGGAGATCGTCGAAGCCCGGTTCGACAAGGAGGACCCGGGGCTCACCCGCTCGGCACGGTTTGTCGAAATGGTCGACTACATCTGGAACCTGGTGCGCGGGGAAGCGATCCTGGCCGAGCGAGGTGGCGGCCGATAATCTGCAAGGCCCGGCCCGGCCGCCAATCTCGGCAGCCGATGGTGGGTGGACATTGTGTTGCCGCGAACAGGTACGGTAGAGATGCGCGCACCAACCGGGGAACACATGCCGGAGGGAGGCGATGCACCCCAAAGTCCTGCTGGTTCTGGCCGTCGCGTTGATCGTCGGTGCTGCCAATGTCACCGGCTCGCCACCGGCCGCGGCCGCAACCACGCCGCTGGTCATCCGGGTCGGCTGGGCCGAGACCCCGGGCCACCTCGCCCCGCTCGTCGCGGTGCTGGCCAAACGCCATCCAGAAATCATGCCGAACGACGGCAAGACCTATGATTTCGAGCCGATCCGCTTCCCCGGCAGCACGCCCCAGATCCAGGCCCTGGCGATCAAACAGCTGGAAATCGCGGCGTTCTCCGATTCGGCCTTTGCGCTTGCCGTGACCAACGCGCATCTCGACGTGCCGATCGTCGCCGATGTGATCCAGACCGGGCGCAAGGGCTACTTCCCGGGTGAATATGTGGTCGCCAAGGATGGCCCGATCAAAACTGTCGACGATCTGAAAGGCAAGCGGGTCGCGACCAACGCGATCGGCTCGGAAGCGGATTCGACGATGCGCGCGATGCTGCGCCGACACGATATCACCGACAACGAGGTGACGACGGTCGAGGCCAATTTTGCCAACCAGCCGGCGATGCTCGAACAGGGCAAAGTCGACATGATCGAGCTGTTGCCGCAATTCGCCGCCGAGCTGATGGCAACCGGCAAATACCGGGTATTGTTCACCGCGTCCGAGGTGCACGGCATCTCGGAGGCGGTGTTCTGGTGCATGCGAGCCGATTTCATCGCCCAGAACCGGCCGGCGCTGATCGATTTCTTTACGGACTATATGCGCGCGGTACGCTGGTTTCTCGATCCCAAAAACCGTGACGAAGGGCTCGCGATCCTCAGCGAAGCGACCCATAAGCCGGTCAAGGATTTGGAATTCGCATTTACCCCGCATGATTTCTATCGCTCGCCAGATCTGATGCCGGACATCGCCGCGGTGCAGAGCGAGATCAACGAGGATGTCAAGCTCGGCGTTCTGCCAAAGCGCATCGTGGTCAGCCCGAAATATGTCGATCTGTCGCTGATCACCGCCGCGGCCAAGCGCCTCGGCACCCATGGCTCTTGAGCCGTTAGAGCTGGCCGGCCCGGCGACTTCTTCGGCCGCGGGCGATGCCGCGGCCGGCACCGCGGACCGGATGCTCTGGCGCGGGGCCGTGACGCGCGCGGTCCTCAGGTTGTGGCGCTACACGCCGATCCTGCTGTTGGCGCTCGCCTGGGAGGCGGTGACCCGGCTCGGCCTCGTTTCACCGCTCGAGCTGCCGGCGCTCGACCGGGTGTTCACCGCCTGGTGGGGGCTGCTGACCAGTGGCGATCTTGTCAGCAATGGTGCGGTCTCGCTGGCCCGGGGTGCGGCCGGACTCGGTCTCGCGATTGCGATCGGTGTGCCGCTCGGCGTGCTGATGGCTTGCTACAAACCGGTCCGAAGCCTGTTCAACCCATTGGTCCAGGCGCTCTATCCGATGCCGAAATCGGCGCTGATCCCGGTCACCGTGCTGTGGCTCGGCTTTGGCAGCGCTTCGAAGATTCTGCTGATCTTTATCGGCTGCATGCTGCCGATCACCCTCTCCGCGTTCAACGGCGCGCGCAGTGCCGAGCAGACGCTGTTATGGTCGGCGCGCTGCCTCGGGGCGAGCCGCACCGCAACCCTTGTCGATGTGGTGCTGCCGAGCGCGTTGCCGGAAATCCTCGCCGGCATCCGCATCGCATTGGCCTTCGCTTTTGTGCTGCTGGTGACGACTGAGCTGATCGCCGCGCGCGCCGGTTTTGGCTATCTGATCGGCTGGCTTGGCGACGGCGGCGTCTACGATGCAATGTTCGCGGTGGTGCTGACCGTGTCGCTGCTCGGCTTCGCCGCCGACCGGCTGTGGCTCTTGCTGATGCAGCGCCTGCTGCGGTGGCGCGAATGACTGAAATCCTGGAGCAAATCGCCGTCCCGGTCGCGCCTCGGCGCGGCGCCGGGCGCCTGGCGATCGTGATGGGGCTGGCGACCGGGCGCCAGTTGCGCAACGGTTTTACCCTGCTGCTGCTGTTTGCCGGGTGGGAGGCGTTCGCGCGCAGCGGTGCGGTCAGCCAGTTTCTGCTGCCGCCGCTCTCGGTCGTGCTCGAGCGGGTGTGGCAGGACGCTCTGTCGGGCGATCTCGTGATCAATCTCGGCGCCACACTCTATCGCGCGCTCTTCGGCTTTGCCATCGCCGCCGCGGCCGGCGTCGCGATCGGCATCCTGATCGCGCGCAATCGGACGGCACGCTGGTTTTTCGACCCGATCGTGTCGGTCGGCTTCCCGATGCCGAAGATCGCCTTTCTGCCGATCTTTATGCTGTGGTTCGGTCTCTACGACACCTCGAAAATCACGATGATCGTGGTCAGCGCGATCTTTCCGGTCGTTACCGCGACCGTGGCTGCAACGCAGGGCGTCGAGAAGGAGCTGTTGTGGTCGGCGCGCAGCCTCGGCGCCGGCGAGCGGCGGCTGTTGTGGGAGGTCGTCCTGCCGGCGGCATCGCCGCAGATCCTGACCGGATTGCAGGTGGCGCTGCCGGTGTCGATGATCGTCGCGATCGTGTGCGGCATGCTGATGGGCGGAACCGGGCTCGGTGCCGCGATGATCAACGCCTCGCGCTTTGCCGATTCGCCGGGTGTGTTTGCAGGCATCGTCGAGATCGGGGTCGCCGGGTTCTGCCTGATCAAGGGCATCGCCGTGCTACGCCGACGCCTCCTGCGCTGGCATCAGGAGACGAGCGAGGCCGCGACGGTCTGACCCCGACCCGCACGGCAGACGGCGGTGCGCGGTGCGGCAGGTTCGAGGAGAGAGACGAGAGATGAGGCCGCGGTTGTTGACACGCTCGCGCAAAAGGGGGATCGGGGCAGCGCTCGCCCTCCTCGGGATATCGCTCTGGCTCGGCGCGTTGCTGCTGCACGTCACCCCGCTCGCCGAGCGCGATGTCAGCTTCCCTAATTTCGAGGCGCGTATGCTCGGGATCGTCGCTGGCGGCGTGTCGGTCACCGGCGGGATCGTCCTCATCGCCGCCGCGTGAAGGTTGCGCTGCAGCACGGCGCGCGACGACGCCAACCCGCGGATCGGGGCATTCACGCGAATAACTATAGCTGCAATCACCTCTAAAGCGATATTCTGACGGCGCCGCAAAAACGCTATATGCGCAGACGAAAAGCGCACTGGGGATCGGCCGGTCCGGCCGCTGACGCTGAAGGCGAGGGGAGCCATGACGAATGTTGGCGGGGGCAGCCGAGCCATGCTGTTCCTGATCGAGCATCGCCGGCGGCACTGTTGCCGGATTACACCAACCGCGACATTTCGGCCGAGCACGCGCGGGTCTGACCCACAACGCAAATTCGGTAGCGCAAAATCCGGACCAGGCCGCATGGCGGGGTTGGCAGGGCTGTCTTGCGGCTGGTAGCTCTCAAAATGGTGCCTCCTGCTGCATCGCGCGCCGGGGGAACAACAACGGGTGAAGCAACCGCCCGGTAGCCGAGGAGGAATCTCGATGACCGCATCCGACACCGCCGCCGGCGGCATGTCCGAAGACGAGCACCGGCGGCACCTGCGTCGTGCCCTGATCGCCAGCACGATCGGGACCCTGATCGAGTGGTACGATTTTCTGCTGTACGGAATCGTCACCGGGCTGGTCTTTGGCAAGCTGTTTTTTCCGCATTCGAGCCCGATCGTCGGCATCCTCGAAGCATTCAGCGTCTTCTTTATCGGCTTTGTCGGGCGGCCGATCGGGGCGGCGATCTTCGGCCATTGGGGCGATCGGATCGGGCGCAAGGCGACCCTGATCGCAACCTTGCTGGTGACCGGGCTTTCGACCGTCGCCGTCGGACTGGTGCCGGGCTATGCGTCGATCGGCATTTGGGCGCCGATCGTGCTGACGATCGTCCGCCTGATCCAGGGGATCGGGGTCGGCGGCGAATGGGGCGGCTCGGTACTGTTGGCGATGGAATGGGCGCAGACGACCAAGCACCGCGGCTTTATCTCGGCCTGGCCGCAATTCGGCGCGCCGGCCGGACTGTTCCTCGCCAATTTGGCGGTGCTCGTGTTCAGCTGGCTGTCGGGCGACCAGTTCATCACCTGGGGCTGGCGCATCCCGTTTTATTTGAGCGCGATCATGGTCGGGATTGGGCTGTGGATCCGGCTCGGCATTCTCGAAACGCCGGTGTTCGAGAAAGTCGTCGCCGAGGAGCGGGTCGAGCGTGTTCCAGTGCTCGAAGTGCTCAAACGCCAGCCCAAGCAGGTGGCTCTGACCGCGTTGCTCCGCCTGCCGGAGCAGGCGCCGGGCTATATCGTCGGCGCGTGGATTTTCAGCTACGGGACGCACATACTGGGTATGTCGCGCGACTTTCTGCTGATCGCGGTGATGGCGCAATGCGTGCTGGGCTTCTTATGGGTCACCGCGGCCGGAGCCTTGTCCGACCGCATCGGCCGCAAGAACATGTACATGATCGGCTGCGTGTATGTGGCGGTCTACGGGTTCATCTATTTCGCCCTGCTCAACACGAAATCGCCGACACTGATCTTTATCGCGATTGCATTGTCACTGCTGCCGGTCATGACCTGCTATGGCCCGGAGGCGGCATTGATCGCCGAGAGCTTTACGCCCCGGCTGCGCTACAGCGGAACCTCGCTCGGCTATCAGTTGGCTTCGATCATCGCCGGCGGTCCGTCGCCGTTTATCGCGACGGCATTATTCGCCGCCTACGCTTCGAGCCTGCCCATCGCGCTCTACATGGTTGGCTGCGCTGTGGTCGGCATCGTCTCGACGGCGCTATTGACCGACTATACCAACAAGGACATTTCCGCCGAATACGAGCGGGTCTGATTTCGCGCACAATCGTGGCGAACGGCGCTCGCGAGGGCGCCGTTCGCATTTCCGCGCTGCCTCGACCCTTCACACCGGTGACGCGAGCATTTCGCCATCGGGCAAACGCTGGTATCGTTCCCGAGTGCGCGCCTCCGCTCTGCAGTGGAGGTGGAAGGGGCACGCACAAGGGCGCATCAGACGCCCCCATTGGGGAGGGGTTCATGGCGGCATCCGACATCACCGCGACCGGTCTGTCAGAAACCGAGCATCGTGCGCAATTGCGCCGGGCGTTGCTGGCCAGCACGGTCGGCACGCTGATCGAGTGGTACGATTTCCTCGTTTACGGAACGGTTACCGCGCTGATCTTCGGCAAGCTCTATTTCCCGCATTCGAGCCCGATCATGGGCGTGCTCGAAGCCTTCAGCGTGTTCTTCATCGGCTTTGTCGGGCGGCCGATCGGTGCCGCGATCTTTGGCCATTGGGGCGACCGCATCGGGCGCAAGGCGACGCTGATCGTAACCCTCCTGGTGACCGGGCTGTCGACCGTCGCGGTCGGGCTCGTCCCGACCTATGCGATGATCGGCATCTGGGGCGCCGTCCTGATGACCATCATCCGCCTCGTCCAGGGGATCGGCGTCGGCGGTGAGTGGGGCGGCTCGGTGCTGCTGGCAATGGAGTGGGCGCAGACCACCAAAAACCGTGGTTTTCTGTCGGCTTGGCCGCAATTTGGCGCGCCGGCCGGGTTCTTCCTCGCCAATCTCGCGGTGCTGTTCTTCAGTTGGCTGTCCGGACCTCAATTCATCACCTGGGGTTGGCGGATTCCCTTTTTTCTCAGCATCATCATGGTCGGCGTCGGGTTGTGGATCCGCCTTGGCATTCTTGAAACCCCGGTGTTCCAGAAGGTCGTCGCGGAAGAGCGCGTCGAACGCGTCCCGGTCCTCGAAGTGTTCAAGCGGCAACCCAAGCAAATCGCGCTGACCGCGATCTTGCGGCTGCCGGAACAGGCACCGGGCTATCTCTTCGGCGCATGGATCTTCGCCTATGGCACGCACAGCCTCGGCTTCTCGCGCGATTTCCTGCTGATCGCGGTGCTGGTCCAGGCGGTGGCCGCTTTCATCTGGGTTGTATGCACCGGCACCTTCTCCGATTACGTCGGCCGCAAGAACATGTACATGATCGGCTGCGTAACCATGGGGATTTTCGGGTTCGTCTATTTCGCGCTGCTCAACACCAGATCGACCCCATTGGTCTTTATTGCGATCGTGCTGTCAGGCATGGCGGTCATGACGCTGTACGGGCCGGAGGCGGCGCTGATCGCCGAGAGCTTCACGCCGCGGCTGCGCTATAGCGGCACGTCCCTGGGCTATCAGCTGGCTTCGATCATCGCCGGTGGCCCGTCGCCGTTCATCGCGACGGCACTGTTCGCCGCTTTCGGCTATACCCTGCCGATTGCGATCTACATCGCCATTTGCGCGGTGATCGGCCTCGTCGCCACATCGCTGTTGACCGACTATACCGGCAAGGACATCTCGGCCGAATATCAGGGGGTCTGAGCTCAGCGCCCGATTTCGCCGGTCCGCCGCTCAGGCGGCCTCGTCGAGGGTCGAGCCGGTTTCGAGCGTCGTCGCCCGGCGCAGATCGCGCGGAAAGCGGTCGTCGTGCGGGCGGCCGCGATGCATCGTCGAGCGGTTATCCCAGATGACGAGGTCCCCGACCCGCCATTGGTGGCTGTAGACGAATTCCGGCCGGGTGGCGAACAGGTTGAGATCGTAGAGCAGGATGCGGCCGTCGCCGATCGGCCAGCCCTCGATATGCGAGGCATGTGCCGAGAGATAGACCGTCGTCCGCTCCGACCCTGGATGACGTCGCACCAGCCGCTGCCGTGACGGCGGATATTTTTCGCGCTCGCCGGGTGCGAACTCGGTAAAGCCGATCTGGCCGCGCGACCAGGTGATGTCGTGCACCGCGACGAGGCCGTCGATCGCCTTCTTCATCGGCTCGGGCAGTGCGTCATAAGCGGCGCGCATATCGGCGAACTCTGTCTCGCCACCGCCAAAGGCGCTCGACGGCGGCACCTTGACCGCATGGAGCATGCCCAGCACCACCGGCACCGGCATATAGGAGGCATCGGTATGCCACAGCCGGTTGCCGAGCATGTCGAGCCGGCGCCGGTCGTCGGCGGCGCGCAGCTTGCCATCCTCGTCGAGGTTGGAAATGTCGCCGATCTCGGGGTGCTTCAGCCGCCGTCGCCGGGCTTCGGCTGCGGCGCGGCCGATCTCGAGCGGGCCAAAGCCCGCAGCGAAATCGCGCAATCGCGTGTCGTCGAGATGCTGTCCGCGAAACACGACGACCGCATACCGGTCGATCGCCCGCCACATCGCGTCGACCATGGCGGGGTGGACCGGCTCCGAGAGATCGACACCGCTCGCCTCGGCTGCAAACAGCGGATGCAGCTGGCGCAACTCGAGCGTCATGCGATATTTCCTTCTACCGTATCGCGTGCCGCAGCATCCGCCGCCCGCCCGCCACAGTCAATCGAGCGAGAGCATCATGGACGCCTGGTTTCATTGCGAGAACCCCTATCCGTTTGTGCCGGACGACGTGCTCGACGCGGCGGCTTCGGTACGCGCCAGCCTGCCCAACCGCTATTGCGACCCGCAGGTCGCAGCGCAATTGTTCGAGGAGACGCTCGATGAATATCTCTTGTGCGACGAGCTCGGCCTCAACATCACCTCGAGCGAGCATCACGCCGGGATCAACTGCCTTTATGGCGCGAGCCCGGCCATCCTCGGCATTGTCGCGCGCCAGACGAAAAACATCCGTCTTCTGAGCATGGGAACGCTGGTCACGGTGCGGCAGGACCCGGTGCGCGTCGCCGAAGAATATGCGACGGCCGATGTGATCTCGCGCGGCCGGCTCGAAATCGGTTTTGTCAAATCGGGCGGCACCGAGATGGCTTCGGGCAACGCCAACCCGATCGGCGTGCGCGAGCGCTTCTGGGAAGCGATCGACCTGATCGGCAAGACCCTGACCTCGCATGACGGC
Organism: Allostellaceae bacterium; assembly: GCA_050729795.1. Classification (GTDB taxonomy): domain Bacteria; phylum Pseudomonadota; class Alphaproteobacteria; order ATCC43930; family CGMCC-115725; genus AP-15. Next base: position 14,915 of record JBOHME010000056.1, read on the forward strand.
CCGTTCAGCTGGGAGGGCAAGCACTTCACCCATCGCCACGTCAACATCTGGCCCGGGCCCTATCAGCGGCCACACCCGCCGATGTGGGCGGCGACCTCCGATCCGATGGACACCGCCGAATTGGGCCGGCGCGGCATGGTCAACATCATGGTCATGCGCGGGGTCGAGGTGACCAAGCGGGCCTGGGCTTCGTATCGGCAGGCGCGGGCCGAAGCTGGCCTCTCCAAGCCCGCGACCGACCGCTTCGGCTATTCCGCCTTTGTCTATGTCGGCGATACCGACGAGGAGGGGATCAAGGTCGGCTCGAAGCTCCTGTGGTTTGTCAACACCAGCATGAAATCGGCGCCGCAATACGCGAAGCTCCTCCCCGGACAGACGCCGTCGCAATTCGCGCCGCAACTTTATCGCAGCCCGGCGGGCGCCATCGGGATTGGTAGGCCGGGCCGCGACTCGGCGCTGAACCGGCCCGGAGTGACGGCCGAGATGGCGATGGCCGGCGGCCGCATGTATGCCGGCAACCCCGACACCGTCTACAAGCAGATCATGGAGTTTTACGACAAGGTCGGCGGCTTCGGGCATCTGATCATGGTCGGCAAGACCGGCTTCATCACCCATGCCGAGGCGGTCAAGAACATCACTCTGTTCTCAAAGGAAGTCCTGCCTCGCCTGCGCGAGATCAAGCCGGTCGTGGTCGGCTAGGTCTGTTGCCGGAGTTCGAAGCACTCCCTATCGTTCCACTTGCCTGGACTTGTTCCACACGGGAAACGGGACGGTTCAGCGGAGCGGCGGGCGATCGTCACAACTCGAAAAAAGCGGTCTCGCGCTCGCCCTGCATGACGATGTCGAACCGATAGGTCGGCGGGTCGCCGTCGCCGCGAGTGGCAATCAGGGTCCGGCGGCGGGCTGGATCGTCGATCGAGGTCAGCACCGGGTCGCTGTCGTTCGCCGCCTCACCGGCGAAATAGATGCGGGTGTAGAGCGGCTTCAACAATCCGCGCGCGAACAGCGCCACCGCGATGTGCGGTGCCTGCAATGCGTTGCCGCGGCCCGGCACCGCGCCAGGGCGGATCGTCGTGAAGCGGAACCCGCCATCGGCATCGGTCGAAACCCGGCCAAACCCGCGAAAATGCGGATCGAGCGGCTTGTCGGTGCGGGTATCATCGGGTGGGCATAGCGGCCGGCGGCGTTGGCCTGCCACAATTCGAGGCAGGCGTCCGAAACCGGGGCGCCATCGCCATCGGTCGCCCGCCCTTCGATTACAATGCGCTCACCCTGTGGATTGTCCCTCGTCAGATCGGCCCATCCGGCGCGGTCGAGCGCCAAATGGAAAAACGGTCCGACCGTCTGCGACGGCGTGGCGACGAGCTTTGGCGCCATCTCAGCCCGGCTCCATCGGTGTGGCCGCGCGACCGCGCAGCACGATATCGAAATGGTAGCCGAGCGCCCATTCGGCCTCGCTGAGACCGGGATCATACTCCGAAATCAGCCGCTCGCGCGCCGCCCGGTCGGGCGTGCCGAGAAAGATCGGATCGTAGGCCAGAAGCGGATCACCCGGAAAATACATCTGGGTGATCAGTCTCGTCACAAACGCCGGGCCGAACGCGCCAAAATGGATATGCGCCGGCCGCCATGAATTATAGGTGTTACGCCAAGGGTAGGCGCCAGGCTTGATCGTCAGAAAGCGATATTCCCCTTTTTCGTCGGTCACCATCTGGCCGACGCCATCGAAATTCGGGTCGAGCGGTGCGTTGTGCTGATCAACCGGATGGCGATAGCGGCCGGCGGCGTTGCATTGCCATAACTCGACGAGCGTGCCCGGCACCGGCCGCGCATCTTCGTCAAGAACCCGGCCGGCGACGATGATCCGCTCACCGAGCGGTGCCGCCCCGTGCCCCTGTGTCAGATCGACAGCGTCCGGACCATACCAGCCGCTGGAGAAAACCGGTCCGGTGATTTCGGTAAGCGTGTGGTCGAGCCTGATCGGTGGCTGATGCGGCGCCCGCTTGATGGTGCTGCCGTAATCCGGGTGCAGATAGGGCGGTTGGGTTCCTTCCGGCACCGGTGCGAATGGGCGGATCGGATCGATCATCGGATCATCCTTATGGTGACCGGAGACTGGCCGCACCCTCGCGCCGGGCCGGCTCGCGGTCAAGCGCCCGAGATGCCGGACCGGAAGTAAGGCGGCCCGTCGCAAGGGCCGCCAACCGGCGTCCGGCCGCGCCGCCGGCGGCATCAAGCCGAACCGGCCGTGCGCCACGATATTGCCACGGGCGGAGAGACGGCGCGGCGATAGCTACGGGGATGAAAATCATATCGCCGGCGTTATAAGATGTGATCGAGATTTCGTCGTCGTATCGGCGAAGGAGGAAAGATTTGGCCACTGCGACACCAAGACGGGGAACCGCCCGGATCGCCGCTCTCTCGATCGCCGCATGCGGTCTCTCGGCCCTGACATTGCCTCCAACACCAGCACAGGCGCGGGTCGTGGTCAGTGTCGGGGTGCCCGGGCCATGGGGCTATTACCCGGGGCCGAGCTACTACCCTTATCCGGTCTATTATGGGTATCCGTCCTATTACTACTATCGCTACGCCTACCCGGTCGGGACTTACTATGGTCACCCCTACTGGCACGGGCATTGGGGCTATTGGCACGGCCGCCGGCACTATCACCGCTGACCTGCGCCTAAGGGCACAGCGGGCACAGCGGGGGAGGAGGCCGCCGGCAACCGACCGGCCAGGGCCGGCGCTACATCGCGGCATGGCGTCGAGCGGCTGCACACACGATCGAGCCGCACCGACAGCGGCAGGTAGAACATCCGCACGCTGAGCGACAGCGGCAACCGCCGCTGATCGTTTGACAGTGCCACCATGACCGGCCGCGGCGCATCGTCCGGGTCTCCGTCGTCGCTCGATTCTCCCTTGAAACCGGCGATCGGGCGCAACGTCAGTGCGACAAGGAGCGGACCGCCCGACGCGCCCGCGCCGGACAGAACCTCGCCGATGACGTCGAACCGGCGCGCTCCGTCATAGACCGGGATCGAAAAGCGGTGACCGGGTTCACCCGCGCGCACGGCTTCGCGCAGCCGCTCGATTGCGGTCATCGGATCGACCGCGTCGCGACGGAACTGTTCGGCGAGCGGCGCCTTGCGGCTGGTATCCTGCGGGCCCCGGTTGGCAAGGGTCGCCCCGGACCGACCGACAAAGTGCATGCTGATGCGGCTGTCCCGCCGCTTGCGCAGGTCATAATAGGCATCGTAACGGGTGGGATTGGCCGGCTGCCCGGCAGCGAGCCGGCCCTCGGCTTGGGCGATCCCGCGAAAATGCGTGACGAGGCGCGGCAGCCCGGTGCTGCTGATCTCGATGCGGTCATAATAGGAGCCGGCGCTGTCGTCGAGCTGGAGGCGGATTTTTCCAGCCGGCAGACCTGCCCAATAGGCGTCGTAAACAGCCGTGATCTGGTTGGCGCGAGCGGCCCCGCTGACGGCGCCCAGCAGCGTAACGGCCGCCAGCCCGATCGCGAACCCGATGGGCTTCACCCTCACCGCGGGGCTCACCCTGGCAGCGGGGCTCACCCTGGCAGCGGGGCTCACCCTGGCAGCGAGGCTCACCCCGGCAGATAGCTCCACGCGGTGCCGTCCCAGACGATCCGTTCACCGCCAGGGAAACGCAGCTCGATCGCCCCGGTCTTGGACCGGGTCCGGCGCACCTCACCGGCCGCGCCAAGCTGCTCGGCCTCCCAGCGGTCGGTCAGCGCCAGCCCGATCCGGCCGGGGCTCAACCCGTCCTTTTGCAGCGCTATCGCATCGTCGAGAAGCTCGCGCACGGCGCTCATGTCGGGACCTCGATCCGGTTCTCGCCGGCCCCACTATCCCGCGCCGACCGCCGCTTGGCAAATCGGCATCGGGTGGGGCGACCGCTGGCCGAGAAAGGTCACGGGCCGCGGCAGATCACGCTCAAGAGCGCCTGGCGCCGTTCAACCGTAACCGCATGCGGCGCGCGGTCGAGCGCCGGGGGCGGTGCCGACCCGCTCAAAGGCGGGCGGGGCCGGCGCCATCGGGGCCTCCTCTCCAGCAAGTCTGTGCGGGTGATGATCCTGTCCGGCGCGCCGGCCGGCGTCATCCGCACCCATCCGCTTCGGTTCGCCGCACCGGAGGTTTTCGCTGCGGAGGTTTTCGACAATCCGCCCGTGGCGCACCATATCGGGGACCGGAGGCAACGATGCGCATGGTCCCGGCGCTCGCCGTGCTGCTCGGCTGCACCGCCTGCCAGCCCTATCAGACCACGATCCCGGCGGTGTGCAGCCGTTACCCGGTCCCGGTTATCGTCGGCGCCAAGCGGTTGCAGGCGACGGTCGAGGCGTGCCAGCAACCGGACGGAGGCTGGCGGATCATCCAATATACGCCCGGATTGCCGCCGCAGCTCTATCTGGTCGCACCGCCCGCTGCCGCGGCCGGCTCGTTCGAGGGCGACTATCGCGGGCTGTCTCTGGCGGATTGGGACGAAATGCCGTGGTTTTTCGGGCTCGCCCCATCGATTGTCGTGGCACAGCGGTTTCCATTATTGCGCCACCGCTTCGCCCGGGGAATTTTCCATCGCCATCCCGTGCGCCGTTTTGCCCGTGGCTTTGGCGGACACGGCTTTGGCCGCCGCTGAACAAGGGCGGCCGGGGAGCCCGACCAACCTTGCGCGATGGATCGTTCATCCGGCGCCAATGCGATATTGTCGTCAGCTCACGGCGCCGTCTCGGCGGCCCGCTAACCGGTGTCGGCCACATTGCGGAGCGACGATCATGAGCGTGCAGGCGATCGGGGAGCCGGTGCGGCGCGAGGAGGATCTGCGGCTGCTGCGCGGCCGCGGCCGCTATGTCGACGATGCCGGCCATCTGGGCGATGCGCGCGGCTATGTGCTGCGCTCGCCGCATGCGCATGCGCGGATCTTAGGGATCGACACGGCTCGGGCCGAGGCGGTTCCGGGAGTGCTCGCGGTGCTGACCGGCGAAGATTTGCGGCGCCGCGGTCTCGGCACCTTGATGCCGGGGGTGCGCCGGCGGCGGCATGACGGCAGCCCGGCCTTTATTTGCCCGCAGCCGCTGCTGGCGCAGGGGCGGGTGCGCTATGTCGGCGACCCAGTCGCGCTCATCGCTGCCGACACGCTGAACCAGGCGAAGGACGCAGCCGAGCTGATCGCGGTCGATTACGAGCCACTGCCCGCCGCAGTGACCGCCTCGGCTGCACTCGCCCCCGGCGCGCCCGCGGTGTGGGACGAGAACCCCGGAAACGAAGCGTTTTTTCACGAGATCGGCAACCGGGCGGCGGTCGAGGCCGCTTTCGCGCATGCTGACCACATCGTGCGCGACGAAATCCGCACCAGCAGGGTCACCGCGAACTCGATGGAGCCGCGTGGCTGCATCGCCGAATACGACCCTTTCCAGGACCGCTATACGATCCGCTGCACGATCCAGTCGGTGCACGCGACCCGCGCCGCGCTCGCCGACCGCATCTTCAAATTGCCGCAGCACCGGATCCGGGTGGTGTGCGACAATATGGGTGGCGGCTTTGGCATGAAAGGCGGCTGCTATCCCGAATATGCGCTGGCGCTATGGGCGGCCGAGGTCACCGGGCGCCGGGTGCGCTGGATCGCCGAGCGCAGCGAGGGGCTCGCGAGCGACGAGCAGGGCCGCGGCAGCACCGTCGAGGCGGAGCTGGCGCTCGACAAAGACGGCCGGTTTCTGGCGTTGCGCGCGCGCTGGCTGTCGGCGATCGGCGCCTATTTTTCGACCGACCGGCCGACGATTCCGCTGACGATCGGTCTTGGCTGCCTCGTCAACACTTACGGTATTCCGGCGATTTATGCGCAGGTTAGCGCCGCGCTGACCAACACGATGACGACGGCACCCTATCGCGGCGGCAGCCGGCCCGAGCCGCTCTATGTCGTCGAAACGATCATCGACCGCGCGGCGCGCCAGCTCGGCATCGACCCCGTGGCGCTGCGCCGCCGCAACACGATCCCGCCGGGTGCCATGCCATTCACGACGGTGCTGCGACAGACCTATGATTCGGGCGATTTCGTCAAGAACCTCGAGGACTGTCTCGCCCTCGCCGGATATGACGGGGTTGCCGAGCGCCGCGCCGCGGCGAAAGCGCGGGGCCGGCTGCTCGGTCTCGGTGTCGCCACGACGGTCGCCGCGACCGGCGGGCGCGATTACGAGCATGCCGAAATCCGCTTCGACCCGGCGGGCGGCGTCGTGCTGATGACCGGCAGCATGGATCACGGGCAGGGCCACGGCACGACCTTCAAGCAGATCCTGTCGGAAAAGCTCGGCATCGACGCCGACCGGATCCAATACCGCTATGGCGACAGCGATCTGGTGACAATGGGGATCGGCACCTTTGGCTCGCGCTCGGCCCAGCTCGCCGGCTCGGCGATCGTCGTTGCGGCCGACCGGCTGATCGACAAGGGGCGCCGCATCGCCGGCCAGATGATGGAGGCGGCGGTCGACGACGTCACCTTCCAGGGCGGAAGGTTCACAATTGCCGGCACCGACCGCGCGGTCAGCGTCGCCGAGGTCGCGCGGCAATCCTTCGATTCGAACTGGTTGCCCAACGATCTCGATGCCGGCTTTACCGAGCGGGCGAATTTCGGGCCTGCGGGTGCTGCGACCTTTCCCAGCGGCGCACATATCTGCGAGGTCGAGATCGACGCGGAAACGGGCGCGGTCGAGCTCACCCGCTACAGCGCGGTCGACGACGTCGGGCGTGTCCTCAACCCGCTCCTCTGCGAGGGGCAGATCCATGGCGGTGTGGTCCAGGGCCTGGGCCAGGCGCTGCTGGAGCAGGTGGTCTACGACCCCGCGAGCGGGCAGCTCGTGACGGGCTCATTCCAGGATTACGCTATGCCGCGGGCCGACGATTTGTGCAATTTCCGGCTCTCCAGCAATCCGACCCTGACCGGGCACAACCCGCTCGGCGTGAAGGGCGTCGGCGAGGCCGGCACCCTGGGTGCCATCCCCGCCGCGATGAACGCGGTCAACGATGCGCTCGCACAGATCGGCGCGGGTCCGGTCGAGCCGCCAGCCACTGCCGAGAAATTGTGGCGGGCGATCCACGCGGCGCGCGCCAAACCTGGACGGCCCTGATCAATCGGGCTCCCGATCTACCCAAACCGTTCATAGATATACGCGTAGAGCGCCCGCAGTGCCGTTGCCTCGCCGCCTTCGGGACGGCCGGGGCGGCTTTGCGGGTTCCACGCCATCACGTCGAAATGCGCCCAGGAAATGCCGGGTGCCACAAATTCCTGCAGATAGAGAGCCGCGGTGATGGCGCCGGCATACGGCCCCTCCGACACGTTGTTGAGGTCGGCTATCTTGCTGTCGAGCAGCTTGCGGTAGGGGCGCCATAGCGGCATCCGCCACATCGGGTCGGTCTCGGCCTCGGCGGCGTCGAGCAGCCCGCCGGCGAGCCGATCGTCGTTGCAGAATAGTGCCGGCACTTCGGGGCCGAGCGCCACCCGCGCCGCCCCGGTTAGCGTGGCCATGTCGATCAGCAAGACCGGATTTTCGGTCGAGGCTTCGGCCAGCGCGTCGCACAGGATCAATCGTCCTTCGGCGTCGGTGTTGCCGATCTCGACGGTCAGTCCCTTGCGGGTGCGCACGACATCCATCGGTCGCATCGCATTGCCCGAGACCGAATTCTCGACGCAGGGCAGCAGCACGCGCAGCCGTACGGGCAATCGCGCGTCGATGATCGCCTGCGCGAGACCGAGCATGATCGCGGCACCACCCATGTCCTTTTTCATCAGCCGCATGCCCGCGGCGGGCTTCAAATCGAGGCCGCCGCTGTCAAAGCACACGCCTTTGCCGACGAGCGTGACCTTTGGGGCAGACGGCTCGCCCCAGACGATATCGACGAGGCGAGGTGCGCGCGTGCTGGCGCGGCCGACCGTATGGATCGTCGGATAGTTCTCGGAGAGGAGCTCGTCGCCGGTGATGACGCGGTGGCAGGCGCCGGCGCTCTCGGCGACGCGCACCGCCGCGGCTGCCAGCTCTTCTGGGCCGAGGTCGCCGGCCGGAGTGTTGACGAGATCGCGCGCCAGGAAGATGGCGCAGGCGAGCCGTTCGACCCGGCCGCGATCGGCGCCCGCGGGCCAGACGAGTGCGGCCCCGCTTGCCGGCTTGGCGTGATAGCGGGTGAAGGCATAAGTGCCGAGCGCCCAGCCGAGCGCGAGCTGGTTTGGATCGGCGCCGTCTGGTGTGGTTTCGAGCCGGTAGCTGCCTTCCGGCAGCGTCTCGGGCAGCCCGGCGAGCGCCCAGATCGCGGACGCCGTATCGCTGCCATCGCCGAGCCCGACCAGCACCCTGGCGAGCCCGCCCGTCGTCCCCGGCACCAGCGCCACCTTGCCCGCAGCAGCGGTGAAGCCGATCGCCCGCAACCAGTTGCGTTCGTATTCGGGCGCCGCTTCGAGCCAGGATGAAAGCCGCTTCTGGGCCAGGGCGACGATCGGCGTCGCGCCACTCGTCTCATCGATCAGGGAAAAGGCCATTGGTCTCGCCTCGACAGCCTATCTGCTGCGGATAGAATGGGGCCGCGGAGCGGGAATGCAAAGCGCAGCCTTTGTCACTATCCCTTCGGGTCCGTCGGCCAAACCGACGTTTGGCCCGGGCTTGTCCCGATATTGCGCGGAGAGCGCCATGACCGATCCACGAACCGCGCCTTACGGCTCCTGGTCGTCGCCGATCACCTCCGATCTGATCGTTGCCTCGTCGATCGGTCTCGGTGAAATCCAGCTCGATGGCGGCGATGTCTATTGGCTCGACTCGCGCCCGCAGGAGGGCGGACGCTCGGTGCTGGTCCGCCGCGCCGCCAGTGGATCCATCGACGACGTGACCCCACCGCTGCCGGACGGCGGCGGTCCCGCGTTCAATGTGCGCACGCGCGTGCACGAATATGGCGGCGGCGCCTATCTGATCGATCATGGCGTCGTCTATTTCAGCAACGACGCCGACCAGCGCCTCTACTGCCAGACCGGGAAGGCCGCGCCGGTCGCGATCACCCCCGAGCCCGGCCGGGCTCGGGGGCTGCGCTACGCCGACGGCGTCATCGACGCCTCTCGCGGGCGGATGATCTGGGTGCGCGAGGACCACACGACCGGCGCCCGCGAGCCGGTGAACACGCTCGTCGAGATCATGCCTTACGGCGGGGACCCGGTGCGTGTGCTGCAATCCGGTCGCGATTTTTATGCGTCGCCGCGCCTCAGCCCGGACGGGTCACACCTCGCCTGGCTTGAATGGAGTCACCCGCTGATGCCGTGGCTCGGCTGCGAGTTGTGGGTTGGCGAGTTCGCGGTCGACGGTGCCATCATAAGCAGGCGGCGGGTCGCGGGTGGCGATGACGAATCGGTATTCCAGCCCGAGTGGTCATCCGATGGGGTGCTCTATTTCATCTCCGATCGCGCCCAGAGCGGGCTCGAAGGCCGTTGGTGGAACCTCTACCGGGCCCGGGGCGACGCGATCGAGCCGGTCTATCCGCTGGCTGCGGAATTCGGCCGGGCGCAGTGGAATTTCCGCATCTCGACCTATGCTTTCCTATCGCCGCAGCTTCTCGTCTGCAGCTATGCGCAGAACGGCGTGCATCACCTTGGCACGATTGATCTCGCCTCGCTCGAGACCAGCGAGATCACCACACCCTACCAGGACATCTCCTCGGTCCACGCGGATGCCGATCGGGTCTATTTCCGCGGCGGCTCCCCAATGAGCCCGTCGGCGATCGTCGAGCTCGACCTCGCCTCGGGCCGCACCACCGAGCTGCGGCGATCGACAACGCAGGACATCGCCTCCTACCGCGGCTATCTGTCGGAGCCCGAGCCGGTAATGTTCGGCACCGACAACGGCCAACAGGCGCACGGCTTGTTCTATCCGCCGCGCAACCGCGCATTCGCCGCGCCGCATGGCCAGCTGCCGCCGCTGATTGTGCATTGCCACGGCGGCCCGACCGCCGCGGCATCGCCGACGCTGAGCTGGGGCACCCAGTATTGGACGAGCCGCGGCTTTGCCGTGCTCGACGTCAATTACGGCGGCAGCACCGGCTATGGTCGCGAGTATCGACTGCGGCTGCAAGGCCAATGGGGTGTGGTCGATGTCGCCGACTGCGTCAACGGTGCGCGTCACCTGGCCCAGACCGGGCGGGTCGATCCGCGGCGCTGGGCGATCAGCGGCGGCAGCGCCGGCGGGTATACGACGCTTGCCGTGCTGACATTCCGCAACGAGTTCAAGACCGGGGCCAGCTATTACGGGGTCAGTGACCTCGAAGCCCTGGCCAAGGACACGCACAAATTCGAGTCACGTTATCTCGACGGGTTGATCGGCCCCTATCCCGAGCGGCGCGACCTGTACATCGCGCGCTCGCCGGTGCACAGCGCGCAGCTATTGTCAGTGCCGGTCGCGTTCTTTCAGGGGTCCGAGGATCGCGTGGTGCCACCCCAGCAGGCCGAAGCAATGGTCGAGGCCCTGCGCCAGCAGCAGATCCCCTCGCTCTATCTGTTGTTCGACGGCGAGCAGCACGGCTTCCGCCGCGCCGAACACATCAAGCGTGCGCTCGATGCCGAGCTCTATTTCTACGCGACTTTTCTGACCGCAGAACGCCTCGAATTTGGCGCGAGCTAGACACTCACCCCCCGAGCCGAAAAAACCGAAACGCGGCGGGGAGTTCCCCGGTGGCGCTTATATCTCGACCAATTCGTCGAGCGTCGAGCCGAGACGGGCGAGATCGGACGGGGCCGAGAGGCGGTGGTCGCCATCTTTGACGAGTGTCACCGTCACATCACGGCTGCGCAGCCGCTCGGCAAGGCGCAAGCTCGTTTGCCACGGCACCGATGTATCGCCGGTCCCGTGCAGCAGCCGCACCGGGCAATCGAGCGCAATCTCGCCGCGCATCACGAGATGCCGTCTGCCGTCCTCGATATAGCTGCGGCGGTAGGTGTAGCCGGCCGGATCGTATTCCGACGGCAGCGTCACCGAACCAGTGGTCAGCAGCTCCTCGCGCTGCGCCGGATCGAGCCGCGGCCACAACAGATCCTCGCTTGCGTCTGGGGCGGCGGCGATCCCAACGATCGCAGCGATTCGGGAAACCCGGGCGAGCGCCGCGAGCAGCATGATCCAGCCGCCCATGCTCGACCCGATCAGGATCTGCGGACCCTCGGTCAATTGGTCGATGACCGCGACCGCGTCTTCGGCCCAGCGGCCGATCGTGCCGTCGCCATAATCGCCGCTCGATTGACCATGGCCAAAATAGTCGAACCGCACATAGGCCGAGCCGCGGCCCCGGCAGTATTCGTCGAGATGGAGCGCCTTGTTGCCAGCCATGTTCGAGCGCGAGCCTTCGAGGAAGACGATTCCCGGCGGAGCGCCGCGCACGCGGTGGTAAGCGAGCTTGTGGCCGCCGGGGCGCGGCAGGAATTCGGGCGCAATCATCACAGTCTTGCGGCAAGCGAAACTGCCGGCGAGGATAGCACCATGCCGGCCCGCTCAGAAGATCAGCTTGGCGAAGGTCGCCCGCCCGCGGTTTTGCAGATCGTGCCGAGCCTCGTTTCGGGTGGGGCCGAGCGCGGCACGGTGGAAATGGCGGCGGCGTTGACCGCGGCCGGATGGAACGCTGTTGTCGCCTCCTCCGGCGGCCCGCTCGAACGCGACATCGCGCGCGCCGGCGCCACCCATGTGACCCTGCCGCTCGCCTCGAAGAACCCGCTCGTCATGCGCCGCAACGCCGCGGCGCTGGCCCGCAAGATCCGCGAGCTTGATATCGACATCGTCCATGTCCGCAGCCGAGCGCCGGCATGGAGCGCATGGTCGGCGGTGCGGCTCACCGGCCGGCACTTCGTCACGACCTTTCACAATGCCTATGGAGCCCGCTCGGCGCTAAAGCGGCGCTACAATTCGGTCATGGCGCGCGGCGAGCGGGTCATCGCGATCTCCGATTTCGTTGCCGAGCACGCGGCGTCGGTCCATGGCGTCGGTGCCGACCGGCTGCGCACGATCCCGCGCGGGGTCGATCTGCGCAATTTCGATCCGCAGCGCGTCGGCGGTTCACGCATCGCGACACTCGCCCGGCAGTGGCGGCTCCCCGATGGTGCGCCGACGGTGATGCTGCCGGCGCGGCTGACCCGGTGGAAGGGCGGGCTCGATCTGATCGCTGCGATCGCCGCACTCGGCCGGCGCGACCTCTGCTGCGTGCTGGTCGGCGCCGAGCAGCATCACGGCTTCCACCGCGAGCTCGAAGCGGCGATTGAGCGTCTCGGTCTTGGCGGGCTCATCCGCATCGTCGAGCCCTGCGCCGACATGCCGGCCGCCTACATGCTGGCCGATGTCGTCGTCTCCGCCTCGACCGATCCGGAAGGGTTTGGCCGGGTCATTGTCGAGGCCCAGGCGATGGGCCGGCCGGTCGTCGCGACCGACCATGGCGGTGCCCGCGAAACGATCGTGCCCGGAGAGACCGGATGGCTCGTGCCACCGCGCGACCCGTCGGCGCTGGCCGCGGCGATCGCCTCGGCCCTCGCCTGCGACGCCGAGGAGCGGGCCATGCTGGCACAACGCGCGCGCGCCCATATCGCGTGCCGGTTCACGACCGAGGTGATGTGCGCGCGGACCATCGCGGTGTACGAGGAGCTGCTGTTTCCCGAGGCCGACAAACCGGTCGAGGAGATCGCGCCACTGCTGGCGCACGCGCAATAATCAAGAAAACGGGGAAACGATGCCGAGCGACGAGAACACCTACGATTTTATCGTCACCGGGGCCGGCTCGGCCGGCTGTGCCGTCGCCGCGCGGCTGAGCGAGAT
>JBOHME010000057.1:0-27389 GCA_050729795.1 Allostellaceae bacterium
CCGGTGCTCACACCCGATCTGCGGCCGGCGCTGGTCGATCCGATCCAGATCGAGCTCGCGATCCTGAACCTGGCGATAAACGCGCGTGACGCGATGCCGCAAGGCGGCCGATTAACCTTCAGCACACGTGACGCGGTGATTCTGGCGAGCACCGCCACCGCCGACCTCGCCGCTGGCGAGTATGTCGTGATTGCCGTCGCCGATACCGGTACCGGTATCGCTCCCGAGCTTTTGAACCGCGTGCTCGACCCGTTCTTCACGACCAAGGATGTCGGCAAGGGCAGCGGGCTCGGGCTCAGCATGGTCTATGGATTAGTCAAGCAGTCGGGCGGCGGGCTGCGGATCGACACCGCACTCGGCCGCGGCACCACCGTCGAGCTGCTGCTGCCGCGGGCCTGACCGCGTTCGGCTGCGGCCGGGAGCGCCGGCCTCTCCCGAGCTCGCGATCGACCCCGAGCTCGCGATAGATTACGACAAAGCGGTTTTTTCGGAACTGCTGCGCGATGTGCCGTGTTCGACGAAGGTTGGTCGGCGCCAACCGTAAGGAGCTGGGCCATCGGCACGCGCAATGCGTCGGCGCCGAGGCACCGGCATGCGGCGGGTCATGTCAACGCGGTTTGCAAGCCGTGTTGAACAGATCATGCGCAGATTCGGTTGCGCCACTACGAACCCGCGGCGAGTTTGATAGGAGCAGGTCATGGGTCGTGCCGTACTTCTCTGGTTCCTGGGAATTCCGATTCCAATCATCATCCTTCTTTTTCTGTTTCATGTGGTTTGAAGATTTTTCGGAACTCTCTGTGGATCGGCTCTGTTTGGTGGTGACAACACCAGCAGCAGGAGCATCGCTTTGAAGAACTCGACTATCACGGCCGCCGTCGCAGCATTGTTCATGGCGGCGGCACCGCTCGCCTGGGCCCAGGCGAGCAGTGCCAGCGTACAGGACAGCAATGTTGGGATGACCAACCCGACCGGAACCGCGATTCAAAGCAATCAGTTCCGTGCCAGCAAAATGATCGGCAGCGATGTCTATGACACCCAGAATCAGAACATCGGCTCGGTCAAAGACCTGATCATCGACAAGGATGGCCGGGTAGCTGCCGCAGTTGTCGCCGTCGGCGGCGGCTTTCTCGACAGCAACGGCAAGAACGTCGCCGTCCCGCTCGCCGATATCAAGAGCGACAACAACCGGCTGACCTTGAACATGACCAAAAATCAGATCAAGGAAGCGCAGAATTACGATATGACCAACAGCAACACCGGCGCGGGGACCACGACATCGCCGGTGACCGGCGGTCATCTGGGCGCGGCAAGCGGCACCAACCGCTAGCACCCCCACGCACTGCGGCGGGCGGCGGGCGAACCGCCGCACCGTCGTCCGCCGGTTGTTCGCCCGGCCGGCAGGAGCTATAACCCGCCGGCACGGAGGACGAGGTCATGAAGGCAGGCATCCACCCGGACTATCATGAGATTACCGTCGTGATGACCGACGGCACCACCTATCAGACGCGCTCGACCTACGGCAAAGCGGGCGACACTCTGCGCCTCGACATCGATTCGAAATCGCATCCGGCATGGACCGGCGGCCAGCAGCGGCTGGTCGATAGCGGCGGACAACTGGCCCGCTTCAACAAGCGATTCCAAGGGTTCGGCATCAAGCCCTGACGTTGTATCGGGGCACACCCCCTTGACCGCATTCCTGCGAGCACTATCTCAATAGCGTGCGATCGCCCTTATCGGGGGTCGCACTGTCGAGAACGGCACCCGGCAAAGATGCAGGTGCCAAGCCCATGTTGCTCAATGGAGGATGTGGTTATGGATCGCTTCGATTTCTCTCCGCTATTCCGGTCGACGATCGGTTTTGACCGGCTGACCCGGCTGGTTGATGCGGCTAGCCGGATGGATGGCGCCGCCCTCTCCTATCCGCCCTACAACATCGAGAAGACCGGCGAGGACGCTTATCGCCTGACCATGGCGGTGGCCGGCTTTGCCCCGGACGAGGTCGATGTGACGGTGCACGAGAACACGCTTCTGGTGACCGGCAAGGCAAAGAAGGACGAGGATGACGGCCGGTATTTGCATCGCGGCATCGCCCGGCGCGCTTTCGAGCGCCGGTTCAGCCTTGCCGACCACATGAAGGTGGTGGGCGCCACCCTCGATCACGGCATGCTGCATGTCGATCTTGTCCGGGAGGTGCCCGAGGCGGCCAAGCCGCGCCGGATCGAGATCACGACCGGCGAGCCCCAAATCGGTGAACACTCTGAGGTCGGCGAACAAAAGGCGGCGGCCTGACCAGCGGACGGGTTCCGGTCCGACGCTCCTGACCGGATAACTCGGCTGATCGGATAGCGCTCCTGATCCTGACGAATCGTCGGGCGTAATGACCGGCTGCTGCGCCCCTGGGGCCCTCCCCGGGGGCGCGTTCGTGCATGAATGGCGCCTTTGCGTCTGTTGCCGCAAGCTCAGTACCAGCCCCGCCATTTGAACCAAAGGAGCGGCAGGATCGCGCTGAGCCCGATCACTGCCAGCCCGTACGGGTAGCCCCAGCTCCAGCCGAGCTCGGGCATGCCCTTGAAGTTCATCCCATAGATGCTGGCGACCAGGGTCGGCGGGATGCCGACTACCGAGACGACCGTCAATACTTTGATGATGTTGTTCTGTTCGACATTGATCAGCCCGAGCGTGGCATCGAGCAGCAGCTGCACCGTATCGACAAGGTGGGCATCGTAATCGCTGAGCGAGGTGACATCCTGGCGCAGCGTATCGAGCCGCCGCTTGACCTCGTCTGGCAGCCACGCTCCGGCGGTGCCCGAGACGAACGGCACGATCCGCGCGAGCCCGTGCAGGCTGTCACGAATCTTCGAGGCGAGGTCGCCGCTATGACCGACCCGCCGCAGGATCTGGCGCAGATCGGCGCTTTCCCGCGCCGAGGGACGACGCTCCCGCGGCTGCACGACCGGCGCGCGGAACAGCCGATGCGACAGCGTATCGAGCTCGGCGGCGATGCGCTCGAGCACATCGGCGAGGCGGTCGGTGATCGCGTCCAACAGCTCGACCAGCACCGCGGCGCTGCTCAGCTCCTCGTCGTCAGCCGCAAAGTCGCGGTTGATGAAATTGGTGAATGCGGTGACCTCCTCGAACCGCACCGTGATCAGCCGCTCCCGGGTCAGCACAAAGCCGACCGGCGTCGACCATGGCTGGTCCGAATCGGAGCGGTAGATCAGCGGTGTGCTCAGATAGAGCGAGCCATTGCCGGTGCGCAGCCGGCTCGAGCTCTCGATCTCGCTCAGCGCCTCAAAGCTCGGCACCTCGATCCCGGTGGCCCGCTCGACAAACGCGATCTCTCGCGGATCGGGGCGGACCAGATCGAGCCACAGCGTCGCGGGCGGCATCGCCCCGCCGGAGAGATCCGAGACATGTTCGCCGGGCCCGGAGCGGCTGCTATAGAGAGTGAGCATGGCGGCAGCTTACAATGTCGGGGCGCCGGGCACAGGTTCCCGATCCGAACGATCTCCAGCAGACCGCCACCAAGGGGAGGAAGCGATGCGGTTTGCCAGGAATGCAGTGGTCGCAGCACTGATGCTCGTCGCCAGCGGAACGGCGCGCGCCGACGAACCCTACCATCTGCGCATCGGCTGGGTGGTGGCGCCGGCCGATCTCGTCACATTGATGTTTGAAAAACCGGGGCTGGCACCGCATGCCGGCAAGACTTATGTGCCGGATTTGATCCACTTCGCCGGCACGCCGGCGATGATGACGGCACTTGCCTCGGGCGAGATCGATTGCGCCGCGCTGGCCTATTCGACCTTCGCTCTCGGTGTCGAGAATGCCGGGATGCAGGATCTGCGCGTCATCGCCGATGTGTTCCAGGACGGGGTCCCCGGCTATCACACCAATGATTTCGACGTGCGCAAAGACAGCCCGATCCACAGCGTGGCCGATCTGAAGGGCAAGATCCTGGCCACCAACCAGACCGGCAGCGCCGTCGACATGGCGCTGCGCGCGATGTTGGCCGAGCACCATCTCGCGGACAAGCGCGATCTGACGATCATCGAGGCGCCGTTTCCCGCGCAGACGGCGATGCTCGAGGAGCACAAGGTCGATCTGATCACCGCGGTGGCACCCTGGGGCTTTGACCCGACGCTGCTCGCATTTGCGCGCCCATTGTTCACCCAGGCGCAAGCTGTCGGCCGCACCCAGATGATCGTGCGGGCCATGCGGGCCGGAGTGATCAAGGCGCATCGTGCCGTGATCGTCGATTTTCTCGAAGATTATCTGCGCACCCTCCATTATCTGCTCGATCCGGCGCATCACCAGCAGGCGATCGCGCTGATCACCAAACGAACCAGGCAGCCGGCAGCGCTCTATGCCGGCTGGGTCTTTACCAAGAAAGACTATTACCGCGACCCCAACGCGCTGCCCGATCTGAAGGCGCTGCAGGCAAATGTCGATCTGCAGCACCAGCTCGGCTTTTTGCGCACTGCTCTCGACGTCACGAAATACGTCGATCTCAGCCTCGCCAAAGAGGCCGCCAAACGCCTCGGCGCCGGCGCGGCGCAATGACCGCGGGCACGAGCGCGCGCTGACCCCGGCGGGCGCCACAAATCCGGGCGGCAACTCGCCGCCTGTTTTGTTATGATCGGTGTGCGCAACCGGTAGATCGGGCGAACGGGAGGAGAATATGGGCGAGATTCTCGGGATCGGTGTCACTCATTTTCCGGGCCTGATGCTGCCCGACCAGTATATGAGCTCGTTTCTGACCCGCACCTTGAAGAGCGAGCGGGTCCCGGCGGAGATGAAGGAGCCGGCGCGCTGGCCGGAACCGCTGCGCCAGGAGCTGGCCGCCAACCAGGATGGTGCCGCCGCGGCCGAGCATCGGCGTCGGCTCGCCGGCGGGTTTCGCAAGGTGCGCCAGGCGCTCGACGCGTTCGCCCCCGATTTTGTGCTGATCTGGGGCGATGACCAATACGAGAATTTTCGCGAGGACGGTGTGCCGTCATTTTGCGTGTTCGCGCTCGACGCGGTCGATTGCCGCCCGTTCGCGCGCCCGGGGCGGGCCGAGCTCGGCAATGTGTGGGGCGAGCCCGCCGATAGGGTGGTGCACGTCACCGGGCACCGCGCCGCCGGCGCGACACTCGCCGCCCACCTGATCAAAGAGGATTTCGACGTCAGCTACGCCTACCGCATGCGGCATGAGCTCGGGCTGCCGCATGCCTTTATCAACACGATCCTCTTTCTCGATTACGAGCGGCGCGGCTTCCCCTATCCGGTGGTGCCGTTCCACGTCAATTGCTACGGCTCCTCGGTTATCGCCAAGCGCGGCTCGGGCGCGCATTTGACCGGCGAGGCCGACCCGAACGCGATCGATCCGCCCGGCCCCAACCCGGGGCGCTGCTTTGATGTCGGCGCGGCTGTAGCACAAATCCTCGCCGACAGCCCGTGGCGGGTGGCGCTTGTCGCCTCGTCGAGCTGGTCGCATGCGTTTCTGACCGCGAAGCACCATTGGCTTTATCCGGACGTCGCCAGCGACCGGGTGCGCTTCGACGAGCTGGCCTCCGGCAATGCCGGGCGCTGGCGTGGGCTGACCACCGAGCAGATCGAGGACGCCGGCCAGCAGGAATTTCTGAACTGGGTGTGCCTTGCCGGAGCGATGGACGCGCTCGGCCGCAAGCCGCAGATCGTCGACTACGTCGAATCCTACCTGTTCAACTCCGACAAATGCTTTGCGCTGTTCCACCCCTAACCGAGATGGGCCCCAGCCGAGCTGGGCCCTAGCCGGCCGCGGACCGGGGCGCCGCTGCCGGCGCCTCGGGTTCAGGCGATGCCCGGCTGCTGCTTTCTCGCCACGATGCGCTGGTGCAAATTGCGCACGATCATGCCGGTCAGCCGCTCATTGTGCATAAAGAGCCGCTGGCCGATCGGGTACGGATCCTGTTTTTCGACCTCGATCGGACCCTGCAACGCTTCCTCGGCGGAGACCCCGCGATCGACAAAGCGTTCGACATAGCCGACCCAGTTCTCGACGATTTGCGCCTGCTCCTTCAGATAGGCCTTGGTGCAAGGGTCGCCATGGCCCGGCACGATCAGCTCGACATCGAGCGCGGCGATGCTGTCGAGCGCCGAGAGCCACTCCCAGGGATCGCATTCCTGCAGCCAGCTGCGGCATTTGTTGAAGACATTGTCGCCGGTGAAGACGACCCCCTCCTCCGGCACATGCACCGAGGTCTGCGGTGCCGTGTGCCCCGGCATGTGGATGATGTTGAAGGTATGGTTGCCGAGGTTGAGCGTCATCGTGTCGCTGAATGTCAGGGTCGGCGGGTTCGCCGCCGGATAGTCCGGATGGCCGACCAGCCACACGCTGTCGGGATCGGTCTCTTTGAAGCGCTCGCGCTTTTCTTCGAGCGAGCCAAACGCATAGAGATAGCGCTCGAAGCATTCCTGCAATTTCACCTGGCCGACGATCTTCGTGTTGGTGAAATAGGCGTTGCCGGAGATGTGATCGCCATGCGGCTCGGTGTTGATCAGGTAGCGGATCGGCGCCTTGTCTTCCATCCGCTCGCGCCACCGCACCGCGTCGATCGGCTGCTGCGGCGAATCGATCATCACATAGCCATCGCTGGTCTCGACAAAGCTCGGATTGCAACCGGCAAAATAGATTTCGGTGAAGGAGTTCTTTCCGACCCTGCGCATCATCGCCTCCCCGCTGCGGGTTGGGACGATTTTCCCTGATCGACCGGCAGGGCACAAGGCCGCCGGGTCGCCGGAGTGCCGGCGCGCGGGAGCGCCCGTTGCCGCCGCGACGATGCTCAGCGTTCGGCGGTGACCGAGCCGGCGACGTCGCGCGCTGGTGGCTGCAGCTGGAACGGATGCAGGAGCTGCCCAGCGAGCGAAGCCGGCAACTCACCTGCGATGCCGTAAGCCTCCGGCCATCGCTTGCGCGGCAGGTAGTGGGTTCCGAAAATCCAATCGATAACCGGCAGCATCGAGGCGAAGTTGCGGTCGCGCGGCTCCGCCAAGGTGTGGTGCCAATGATGAAAGGCCGGGGTCGCGATCAGCCATTCGAGTGGGCCCAGCCGCACGCGCAGATTGGCGTGGATCAGAAAGCCCCACATCGTGAGCGCGAGGACCAGCAGCGCGGAGATCAAACCGCCCGATGGAGTGAGCGGGGTGGCGATGCCGAGGATGTAGATCGGGACGAGACCGCACAGCCGCGTGAACACGTTGTCGAGCGGATGGGCGCGGGCGCTGATCAGAAAATAGAGCTGCCTCGGGTTGTGGTGGATCATGTGGAAGCGCCACAGGAACGGAATTTGATGCGACCAGCGATGGCCCCAATAAAAACCGACCTCGCCGACCAGCAGCGCCGCCACCGCGCGCGCCCACAGCGGTAGCGACGCCACCGCCACCTGAAGATGCCACGGCACGACAGCGTGCGCGCCAAGCGCCGCCAGCGCCAAGAGCGGGGTCAGCAGGAGGCTCGGCACCAGCCCGCTGATAAAGTAAAAGCCGATGTCACCGGCGAGGCTCCGGCAGAGGAGCTTTCGCTGGTTCACCGCAAAGATGTGCTCGAACGGCAGAAACACGATGGCGAGCAGCAGCAGCCACACGAAGATCCGGAGCGCCTCGAGCAGCAGCGCATCGAATTGGCGAAGATCGAAGAAAGCCGGCACGGAGGTCCTCCCGATCGGCCCTACCTTGGCCGGGAAAGATCTTGGCGAGGAAAGATCTTGGCGGGGAAAGATCTTGGCTTGACGGAAAAAAGCCGGCGCCCGGGCGAGACCGCAATCCCGCCCAGGCGCATCGACCATCAGCGGGTCAGGCTGCGGCCCCGCCCTGCTTCGCGCGCCGGCGCATCATGACCGCGCCGAGACCGAGCAGCCCGACACCGAGTATCGACAAGGTCGCCGGCTCCGGCACGACCGGTGTCGTGTTGACGCCTTCGAGGAACACGGTCGGCGGCAGATTGGTCGTGCTGCCGCTGTCGCCCCAGGCCAGGAAGGTCAACACCGCGCTCCCGTCGGTCAGGTCCGCCGCGCTTGGCGTAAACGTCAGATCGACGTTATTCCAGTTGGTGTTGCCCATCGACGGCGTGTTCATCAACGTCGAATCTTCCTCGATGTTGCCGGTCGTGCCGGTGATCGTGCAAGGAGACGAGCTGCAGTCAACGCGGATCCCGCCCGCACCTAAAAACACTTTCCACTGTTCGGTGGTATCGCCGTGAAATGTGGTCTGCTGGCCGGCTGCCTGCTGGAATTGAAGATCGTATGTCGTGCCCGCCGACAGACCGGAAATGGTCTGCATGATCGTGCTTTCATACTGCGGATTGCCATCCGCTTGATAAAAGTTGTAGCCGGCTGGCACGGTGTTGGAAAACGTCCCGTAGACACCGTAAGTGCCATTCGGGGAAGAGCCTTCGGACCCTTGCTGCCCGACAAAGATCAGGTTCGAAAATTGGGCGACTGAGCCGATCGACCAGCCAGTCGGTTCGGAGTGTGTGAACGTATCCTTGGTCGGGTCGAACGTGCCGTTGAACGTATTGAACTGAAGGTCATTGACTGGAAGGATCTGGTCCGCCTGCGCCGACCCGGCGAGGCCCAGCGACAAGCCGACGGCCGCGAGGCCGAGTGCCGCGGATTTGAGGGAAGACATCGACAACTCCTTATCATCGCGTGATGCGCGTCATTTGCTCGAGCCTGCCGCAGCCAACGACCCGGCAAGTGCCCGATGGCATGACCCAGGCAATCGTCATGCCAAAAGAAATCGCTATTGATTTTATTCAATATTCTTTGCAAAATTGATTAATGGAGACCTGGGTTTATAAAATGGTGTAAATTTTTTCGACAAGGAGTATCTCCTACTTGAATTTCTCGCACAGGCTGTACGAACTACAAGAAAGTTGCTATAAATCAATAGCTTGCTGGGTTTGGCCGCGAACCGTAGTGCACTCGGGCGATCGGCGCTTTCAAACTATAGCCTGTAAGAGAATCCGGCGGCGCCCGCCCCGGTGGTACACGCTTGCTCGATCTGCTCACGGCTGGGGAACATGCCGGCCGGATTCGCTGCGCCGTATCGAGGCCGCGTCTTCGGCGGTTGGGCGGCAAGACCGGTAACCGCCCCGCAGCCGCGACAAGACCCAACCCCAACCCGAATAGCTGGCGGTTGCCGCCGTCTCGTGGTATCGCCGCAAAGCGGGCTTGGCGCATCGGGGGGCCGGGCCCAATCAGGGGGACCGCTGCGCCAAATGACGATGACGCGCCGATCCGGCCAGGCTCGTGGAGCGAGGCCGGCCGCCGGCGGCTTGCGCTGGCTGTTGCTGGCGCTGCCGATCCTGGCTCTGCTAGCCGCCTGTGGCCCGCGCGGCGGCTACCAGCAGAGTTCTCTGCCATACGGTGGCTTTGGCGAAAACCCGTCGGTGGCGCCGCTGCATTATTACCCGCCGCCCGGACCCCCGGGTGATCCGTGGGGCCCCTATATCCGCCAGGCGGCGGCGCGCTACGGGGTGCCGGAGCAGTGGATTCGCGCGGTCATGCAGCAGGAATCGGGTGGCCAGGAGCAAGCTGTCTCGCCGGTCGGGGCAATGGGGCTGATGCAGATCATGCCCGGCACCTATGCGACGCTGCAGCAGCGCTATGGTCTCGGCGATGATCCCTACGAGCCGCGCGACAACATCTTTGCCGGCGCCGCCTATATCCGCGAGATGTATGACGAGTTCGGCTCGCCGGGCTTTCTTGCCGCCTACAATGCCGGTCCCGACCGGGTCGAGAGCTATCTTGCCGGCACCGCAGACCTGCCCGACGAGACGGTCCACTACCTGGCCGCGGTGGCCCCCAATCTCGGCGACAGCCTGCCGCTATCCGGGCCGCTGGCGACCTACGCCGCGGCGCGCAGCAGCGGCGCAGGCAGGTATCGGGCGAGCGTGGCGAGCTTTGCGGCCGGATGCAATCTGAACCTCGCCTACGACCCGAACCATCCGTGCACGACGCTCGAAGCGGCGGCAGTGGCCCCCGCCGGGGTCGAGATCGCGGCGGCGCGGCAGTTCGGCGCCGGCGGCTGTGACCTCGATATCGCCTATGATCCGAACCATCCTTGCAGCTCGATTGCAGGAACCGGGACGACGGTGGCGCAGAACACGGCGCCCCAGGCGACGGTGGCGCAGAACACGGCGTCCCAGGCGACGGTGGCTGAGGCGATGGTGGCTCAGAGCGCGCAGGCCGCCCCGCCGGCAGCGCCGGTCGTGGCACCCGTTGTCGTTGCCACGGCATCTCCGCCTCCGCCTGCGGTCCAGGCCATCGCGCCACCGACATCATCCCCGCCGCCGCCGGCTGCCTCGCCCGTGGCTGCTGCGGTGGCGCCCCCTCCGGCTCTCGCTCAGGATCTGCCGGTACCGGCACCCGCGCAACCCTCCGCCGGCCCGATCGTCCTCGCTTCGGCGGCGCCGGTCCTTGGTGAAGGGACCGCAGCGGGCGGTTGCGATCCCGATCTCGCCTATGACCCGGATCGGCCCTGCCAGACCATACCGGGCCAGCCGATGCCGATGCCGATGGCCCCGGCGCCGCTGCGCTCGCCGCCGCCCGACGCGCAACTCGCCACCGCGCCGGCGCCTGGCGCCCACGTGCTGGCGATCCCGATGCACGACTGGGCAATCCAGGTCGGTGCCTTTACCAACCCGCGGCTCGCCCGCGCTGTGGCCGAAAACGCCCGCGCCCAGGCGCCGGGCCAGCTAGGCTCAGCAGCCCTGTCGTTGCCCCCGACACCCAATGGCGCGTCCATTCTGTATCGGGCCCGGCTCGTCAACCTGTCGGCCAGCGCTGCCTCGGACGCCTGCTGGCAATTGACCCAGCATCAGCTGCCCTGCGTCGTCGTCCAGCCGAGCCGCTCGTGATCCTGGCTGCGCCTGCGGGGATCGTGGCTGCGCCTGCGGGGATCGTGGCTGCGCCCGCCGCGGGCAACGACCCAGGACCGCGCGGGGCCAGAGGCTACTCGGCGGCGAGAGCGACCGGCTCGCGAGCGAAACTGAGACGGGCGCCGATCACCAACCCGACGCTCGCCAACAGCAGCAGACCAACGACGAGCGCGAAACCGCAGATTGGCCCCCTCTCGGCGCGGCGCGGCTCTGCCAAAATCGCGCGACCAGCTGTCTTGGGCCGGCCGGGTGGCCCATTGCTGCCGAAGACCCAAACCGGCGCCGCGGCTTGACTGCCCAGCACTCGCGGCCTACCGTCGAGATTGCCAGAATCGCGGGTCCGGGTTCCGACCGGGCTGCAGCGGCGACCGGCAGCAGCGGAGGAGGTCACAGATGGCGGGGTACAAGCTGATCTCGGCGGATTCGCATATCGTCGAGCCGCCCGATATGTATTCGACCAGGATCGAGCCGAAATTCCGCGACCGCGCTCCGAAGATGGAGCGCCGCAAGACCGAGGCGGGCCGCGAATACGACGCCTGGGTGATCAACGGCATGCAGGTCGGCACGCTGGGTGCCGTCATGCAGGCCGGGCAGCGCTTCGAAGACCCCTCACAGATCGATTTTCTCGGTGTCTGGGAGGATGTCCGCAAGGGCGGCTACGACGCGCATTCCATGATCGTCGAGAACGAGGAGGATGGCGTCTGGGGCTCGTGCCTGCAGCCGAGCCAGGGACTGTTCTGGTACCGTCTGCCGGACAGCGCGCTCTTGACCGAAATCTGCCGCGTCTACAACGATTGGATTGTCGATTTCTGCAAGCCCTATCCCGAGCGCCTCAAGGGCATCGCGATGCTCAATGTCGACGATGTCGAAGAGGGCTGCCGCGAGCTCGAACGGGCGAAAAAACTGGGTCTGGTCGGCGCCTTTATTCCGGTGTCGCCGCTGCCCGACAAGCCCTACAGCGACCCCGGCTACGACCGGCTATGGGCGACGGCACAGGATCATGAAATGCCGCTCCTCTTGCATATCGCGACCAACCGCGCCGGGGTGCCGGGCTGCGAGTTCACGATCAACGTCGGCGAATTGACTGGCGCCGGGCGCTCGACGACCGACCATTGGGTACGTTACTCGCTCTCGTCGATGGTCTTTGCCGGAGTGTTCGACCGGTTTGCGCGGCTCAAGGTCGGCTCGGTCGAGCACGAGACCGCGTGGATCCCGCATTGGCTGAAGCAGATGGACTTCACCTATCGCGAACGCCCGGTCTTCACCAAGGGCTGGAAGTCGAGCGACGGAATGCTGCCGAGCGACTACTGGCAGCGCAACATGTTTGTCGAGTTCATGGAGGACGATCTCGGAGTCGAATTGCGCAAGCATATCGGTGTCGACAATATGCTGTGGGGCAGCGACTTCCCGCATGCGGAATCGACCTGGCCACAGTCGCAGCAATTCCTCGACCGTATCTTCGCCGGCGTGCCCGAAGCGGAGCGGCGCAAGATTACCGCCGACAATGCCGCCAAGCTGTTCGGCTTCCACCCGAACTAACAGCAGCGACCAGTCTGAGATTGCTTCGCTGCGCTCGCAATGACAAGGCACTCGTCCGAGACAGGGCACTCGTCCGAGACAGGGCATTCGTCCGGTAAGGGCTCTTGTCATTGCGAGGAGCCGCGAGACGACGATACAATCTCGCCGCCGGGCGGGTCGAAGCCAGGCGGGGCGTGATGCGCGACGGGTTCGTGGCGGTGGCCAAGGCCTCGGAGTTGGCGCCGGGTCAAATCAAATGGGTTGCGGTCGCAGGCGAGCGGGTCGTCTTGGCCAATGTCGATGGCGCGCTCCACGCATTGCGCGATGTCTGCGGCCACAAGAACGCGCCATTGTCGCGCGGCAGGCTCGTCGGCTGCCTGATCGAATGCCCGCTGCACTTTGCGCAGTTCGATATGCACACCGGCAAGCTTGTCAGCGGTCCGGTGTCGGCCGACGTCCCGGTCTACGAGGTGCAGGTCGAGGGTGACACGGTTTTTGCGCGCAGCCGAGCATGACCGCGCCGGAAATGATCATGATCGAGGACCGGCTGGCGATCGAGGATTTATTTGTGCGCTATACGACGGCGCTCGACAATGGCGAGGTCGAGACCGTGGTCGGATGCTTCACCGCCGACGCGGTGCTCGAAAGCCCAGCCATCGGACAGATCACCGGGCATGATGCGATCCGCGCCTTTGCCGGCCGGTTTGCCGCCTTGCGCCGGGACGGCACGCAGTTCCGCCACATGGTCACCAACCTCGCTGCCGAGATCACCGGCGAGCGGGCGCGGGCGACCTGCTATCTCCTGGTGCAGATCACCCGCGACAGCGCGAGCCGGGCATTACCACCCGGCCGCTACGAGTGCGACCTGGTCAAGGAGGACGGGCAATGGCGCTTCCGGCGCCGCATCGTGCTCCATGACCATGCCTACACGCTCGACGGTCTGGCGCCCTGATGGAACGCAGCGCCCTCAGACGCCCGGGTACCAGTACTGATCGATTTCCCCGGTGTATGCCCGGTCGGACCAGTCGGGATTAGCACTCGTCGCGTAGCGCGGTGCATTTGTCAGCTTGGCCTCGTCGACCAAATAGCCGCCGACCCTCGTATCGTAATTGAGCGCCTTCCACGGCAGCGGCACCCAGTCCTGGCCGATCCCGAACAGGCCGCCAAACCCGGCTACAGCGTAGGCGACCTGGCCCGAATATTTATCGATCATCATATGATGAATCTTGCCGAGATGCGTCCCCGTGCGGTCGTAGACCGCAGTGCCCTCGACTTTGTCCGATGCGATCAGCTGGGGAGTTTCCTTCGCCTCTACGCTGCGCTGGCTGACATTGGTCGTATAGCTCATCTTGCCTCTCCACTGGGCTGCAGATGAACCGACTAACACGCCGCGGTTCTCCCGGTTCCGCGGCCATGCCGCCCCGTCCTCGACGGGAGAGCCTGCTCCCCACCAAAGCCGTAGAGCGACCACGGCCCGAATTTCGGCCGAACATCAGTTGCTGGTATGGCCTTGTCAGCCGACTCGCTTGGCGTACACCCCGGTAAAGGTGACGTCGCACCCTGGGGTGTTTAAGAAGTTGCTGATTTTCCCGGTTATCGTTACTACTGGGGTCGAAGCAGTAATCGCCGCCGGGCTTATCGATAAAAAGTAGGTTCCGGTGCCCTCGAAAAATTTGGCCCGACCATCCACGCCAAAAATCTCATCACTCCCCGAACCATGCATTTGGTGTGCGGTGGATTCGCTCAAGTTTTCCAGGGTGAACGCAGCCCGGAGGAGTGCAAAGGACAGGTACGTATTGGTATCGGTGCTCGATGTCTTCGGGCGAAACACCGAGACATAAGCGTCACCCAGGACGCTCTCAAGTACGCCGGCGCATTGCGCACTGGTCGACGCAGTGGTAGTGGCGATTCCCTGCCACGCGACGTGGGTATCCTCCGTGGCGATGGCCGTGCCAGGCAATGCCACGGCCAAGAACACACCTGCACATGCAATCGCCACTCTGCCACGCCACGGCGCCATAATGCTTTATCATATGCTTGCTCTCCTAATTCTGATTCGAACATCATGCAGCATTCGCTTGGTTGCTGCAAGTGAGCGCTCGATCGCTGTTAAGAGGGCCTGTGTTGTGATTGTCACGCTTTGGGCGGCATTTGGCAGTAACATTTGCTTGTAGGCTAACCCGCGCCTTGCGGACGGTGGCGCCGGACGGCTTCGGGGTTGGTCGAATCCGCACCCATGTAAACTCCGCGTTCCCATTTGCGCTTGAGCGGATCGACGACCTGGAGCGCCATGCGGCCGATGCTCTGGATCTCGATCTCGACGGTCTCACCATCCTGCAACGCGCCCAAGCCTTCGTGATTGGTGCCGCAGGCGATCAAATCGCCGCTGTTCAGCGTCATCACCGTAGAGGCGAACTCGATCAACTCCGGAACCCGGTGCTCCATGTCGTCGGTGTTATAGTTGTGGCGCAATTGACCATCGTTCCAGAAGCGCACAACGAGGTCGTTGGGCTCCGGGATTTCGTCGGCGGTGGCGATGCACGGGCCAACCGGGGCAAAGGTGTCGAATGACTTGCCGAGCCAGCTGCCGGCCTTCCAGGTACGCCGGCCCTCGCCGCGCGCCGACACGTCGATCAGCCCGGTATAGCCGAACACGGCACTGCGCCAATCCGCTTGGCGGACCATCTTGGCCGGACCCTTGATGACCAGCGCCAATTCCGCCTCGTGCATAAAGATCCATGGCTCGGTCATTTCCGGCAGCCGGATCGTGTCGCCCGGTCCGACCACCGCCTCGGGGTTTTTCAGAAACATGTTCAACGGCCGCGCCTCGCGCTGCGCATGCTCCCAGTAATTGGCGATGCAGCACAGAATCTTGCCCGGCCGCGGCAGTGGCGCGCGCAATCGCACCTGGTCGAGCGGCAGCGCCTCGCCCTGCGCCGACAATTTTTCGAGCCCGGGGCGCAGCCGGTCGAACCCGTCGATCAAATTCTGCATCGTCGATTGTGGTGCGGAGCCGCGCTCGACGATCTCGGCGAGGCTGACCACACCGCGATCGGTCAGCAGACCCGGTCCTGGCTCGGTCGCTCCGCCGGCCTCGAACATCACCAGTCTCATAACGCTCCCTCCCTGCCCTGTGCTGCGGCAAGCCCCGCCTTGTGCTGCGGCAAGATTAGCGGCTGCGGCGCATGGCAACCATCACCATTCTCCGGTTGACGGGGCAACGGACCGGCCAGACCCTGGGCTGACACGGGTGGATGGGAGAGAGCGATGGAAATTCGCCGCATGGGACCGCAGATCGGCGTCGAAGTGACCGGGGTCGATGTCAGGACGCTCGATGATGCCGGGTTTGCGCCGATCTACCGGGCTTGGCTCGATTACAACGTGCTTGCGGTGCGCGATCAGGACCTCTCGATCCCCGAATTTCTGCGCTACAGCCGGCGGTTTGGTCCGGTCGTGCCGCACCCTTCGAAGTCGACCCGCAACCAGGACTATCCCGAGATCACAATGCTCGGTGTTAGCAAATTCGACGCTAACGGCAAGTTGCGCGATGAAATCTACCGCCGCGGCGCCGAGGGCTGGCACACCGACGGCGCTTACAACCAGGCGCCGTTCAAGGCGACCCAGCTCTATTCGCTGGCGGTGCCGAGCCGCGGCGGCAACACGCTGTTCGCCAACGCCTATGCCGCCTATGCCGCATTGCCCCGGAGATTGAAGGATCGGCTCGATGGCATCGTCGGCGCGTTCTCTTATGGCGGGCGCCGCAGAAAATCGCGGCTTCTGAACCCGGAAGACCAGGACTGGACGCCGGTTTTTCATCCGATCGTCCGCACCCATCCCGAGACCGGTCGCAAGTCACTCTATTTTGACCCGGGCAAGATCTGCTGGCTCGTTGGCCTCGAAGAAAGCGAGAGCGACGCGTTGATCGCCGAATTGAAGGAACGGATGATCACTCCCGACGCCGAATACCACCATGTCTGGCGCAAGGGCGACATCGTGATCTGGGACAATCGCTGCTCGTACCACAAGGCGGCCGGCGATTATCCGCCCGAGGAGGACCGCATCCATTGGCGGGTGTCGATCAACGATTTTGGCGTCGAAGCGCCGGATGAAGCGGGCGCAACCGCGGAGCAGCATCCATGAGCATCGAGATCGTCCCGTTTGAAGCCGGGCTCGGCGCCGAAATCCGCGGTGTCGATATCCGCGAACCGCTCGACCCGGCCGATCGCGACGCGATCCGCGCCGCCTGGCTCGCGCATCTGGTGCTGCGCTTTCGTGATCAGCCGATGACCGACGCGCAGCACCTGGCCTTCACTCGCCAATTCGGCGAACTCGAATTCAATCCGGCGGCGCTGATCGCCAGACAATACGGCGTGGACACCCAGAGCGATGGCCGCCGCCGCGAAGTGCCGCCGGAAATTTCGGTCATCTCGAACATCATCGAGGGTGGCAAGGCGATCGGCGGGCTCGGCGATGGTGAGGCGTTCTGGCACACCGACAGCTCGTTTGTCGATGTGCCGCCGGCAGCGAGCCTGCTGCGCTCGCTCGAGGTGCCGCCGCGGAGCGCCGGCGGATCGACCTATTTTCTTAACATGTATTCGGCCTACGACACGTTGCCGCCGCAAACGCGGCAGCGGATCGACGGCTTGACGATGATCCACGCTGCGACCCATTCATCGGGCGGCAAAGCGCATCAGGGCTTCGAGACCGTCACCGACGTCTCGAAAGTGCCGGGCGCGCATCAGCCGATGGTGCGCACGCATCCCGAGACCGGGAAGAAGGCGCTGTTTCTCGGCCGCCGGATCAATGCCTATGTGATCGGGCTCCCGGTCGCGGACAGCGAGGCGCTGCTCGACAAAATTTGGGCGCACACGACGCAGGAAAAATTCATCTGGCGTCAGGATTGGCGGGTCGGCGATCTTGTGTGGTGGGATAATCGCTGCGCGATGCATCGGCGCGATGCTTTCGACCCGGCGCGCCGCCGGCTGATGCACCGTACCCAGCTCAAGGGGGCCCGCCTGAGCTGACAAGCCGGACAGATAGCGGGTTGCCCCCGGGCTAGCCGGCGGCGATCGCGCGCGGCATGGGCCGGTTCGCGCCGATCGCAAAGCGGTCGAGCAGGCGTGCCGCGACGCGCGGGCTGACGAAGTGGGAAACATCGCCACCAAGCGCGCCGATCTCCTTGACGAAGCGAGACGAGATGAACTGGTAACGGTCCGAAGCCATCAGAAAGACGGTCTCGATCTGCGGATTGAGCCGGGCGTTCATCCCGGCCATCTGGAACTCGTATTCGAAATCGGATACCGCGCGCAGACCGCGGATGATGACCCCTGCCCCGACTGATTCGGCAAAGCTCATCAAGAGCGTGTCAAAAGCGCGGACCTCGATCCGCTCGGCATCGCCGTTTTCGAGATGGGTCACCTCGTCGCGCACGATCTCGACCCGTTCGTCGGTCGCAAACAGCGGGCCTTTGCCATCGTTGCGGGCGACGCCAATGACCAGCCGGTCGACGAGCTTGACCGCCCGGCGAATGATGTCCGAATGGCCGTTGGTGATCGGGTCGAAGGTGCCGGGATAGATCCCGACGCGCGGCTGGATCATAGGTCCCCCGTCTCGTCTTGTTGGTTCTCGTTCTGCTGATCTTCGTCCGGTGACGAATCATCATCTGGCGGGTCGTCCGGTGAACTCTCGGCGTCGGCGTCGCCATTTTCTTCGGCAACCTCCGGCAGCCGTGCGACCGACACGACGTGTTCGCCATCGTCGATCTTGAAGATCACCACCCCCTGGCTGCGCCGGCGGGCGATGCGGATGTCGTGCACCGGGCAGCGGATCACCATCCCGCCATCGGTCACCAGCATGATCTGGTCATTGCCGCCGACCGGGAACACGGCAACGACGGCGTCCTCGCGGCGCCGCAGATCCATGTTGTCGATGCCCTGTCCGCCGCGCCCGGTAATGCGGTAGTCGAAGGCCGAGGTCCGGATGCCAAAGCCTTTCTCGGTCACGCTCAGCACGCATTGCTCGCGCTGAACCAGATCGGCATAGATTTCCTCCGAGATCGCGCCCGCTTCGTCGGCTGGCTCGGCCTCCGCGTCCTCCGGTTCAGCCGGCAAATCGCTAACCGCCTCGCCTTCCTCGCCGACCGGCCGCCGCCGCCTGGCGGCGAGGCTCAGATAGGCGTTGCGCACCTCGGCTGCGACCTCCTCGTGGCGCAGGATCGACATCGAAATCACGAGATCGTCGCCGAGCAGGCGGATGCCGCGGACGCCGACCGAAGAGCGGCCGGTGAAAACCCGCACATCGCCGACCGGGAAGCGGATCGCCTTGCCGTTGCGGGTGGCGAGCAGCACATCGTTGGCCTCGGTGCAGGTGGCGACCGCGATCAGCCGGTCGTCGGCGTCCTCGCCCTCGAACTTCATCGCGATCTTGCCGTTCGCCCGGACATCGCCGAAATCGCTGAGCGCGTTGCGCCGGACGTAGCCGTTGGCGGTGGCGAACATGACGGTCAAATCAGCCCAGCTCGCCTCGTCCTCAGGCAATGGCATGACCGTCGAGATCGTCTCGCCCGGCACCAGGTTGGGCAACAGATTGACCATCGGCCGGCCGCGGGCCTGCGGTGTGCCAAGCGGCAGGCGGTGGACCTTGAGCTTGTAGACCCGGCCCGACGAGGTAAAGAACAGCACCGGCGCGTGGGTCGAAGCGACAAACACCTCGTTCAGGAAATCCTCTTCGCGGATCGCCATGCCGGCGCGGCCGCGGCCGCCGCGGCGCTGCGCGCGATAGGTCGACAGCGGCACCCGCTTGATGTAGCCGGCGTGACTGACGGTCACCACCATCGGCTCGCGCTGGATCAGCGCCTCGATGTCGGCCTCGAATTCGACCTCTTCGATCGCGGTGCGGCGCGGTGTTGCAAAACGCTCCCGGATCGCCAGCAACTCGCTGCGCAGCACCTCGATCAGCCGCGGGCGCGAGCGTAGGATTTCGAGGTAGCCGCCGATCTCGGCGATCAGCCCGCGCAATTCCTCGGCGATCTTGTCGCGTTCGAGCCCAGTCAGCCGCTGCAGGCGCAAATCAAGGATCGCGCGCGCCTGCTCGTCGGAGAGCTGGTAGGTGCCATCGGCGGCGACCTCGCGGCCGGGCTCGCCGACCAGCGCCACCAGCGGCGCCACATCGGCCGCCGGCCAGGCGCGGCCGACGAGGCCAGCACGCGCCGTCGCCGGGTCGGGGGCCGCGCGGATCAGCCCGATGATCTCATCGAGATTGGCGACCGCGATCAGCAGACCGAGCAGGGTATGGGCGCGCTCGCGGGCCTTGCCCAGCAAATAGCTGGTGCGCCTTGTGATGACCTCCTCGCGAAACGCGACAAACGCGACAATGACCTCGCGCAGGGTCATCTGCTCGGGCCGGCCGCCATTGAGCGCCAGCATGTTGACGCCAAAGCTCGTCTGCAGCGCGGTGTGGCGATAGAGCTGGTTCAGCACGATGTCGGGCTCGGCATCGCGCTTCAGCTCGATGACGACCCTCACCCCATCGCGATCGCTCTCGTCACGCAGCTCGGCGATGCCGTCGATCAATTTTTCGCGCACGCACTCGGCGATGCGCTCGATCAGCTTCGCCTTGTTGACCTGGTAGGGCATCTCGGTAAAGACGAGCGCATCGCGATCCTTGCGCACCTCTTCGAGGTGGTGCTTGGCGCGCAGCACGACCGCACCCCGGCCGGTCAGGTAGGCCGCATGGGTTCCGGCCCGGCCTATGATGATGCCGCCCGTCGGAAAATCCGGCGCCGGCACATGCTCCATCAGCTCTTCGATCGTGATGGCGCCATTGTCGAGATAGGCACAGCAGGCGTCGATGACCTCGCCAAGATTGTGCGGCGGGATATTGGTCGCCATGCCGACCGCGATGCCCTGCGCGCCATTGACCAAGAGGTTCGGAAACCCGGCCGGCAGAACCTTGGGCTCGCGCTCGGTCTCGTCGTAGTTCGGCTGAAAATCGACCGTATCGTTGTCGAGATCGTCGAGCAGCGAATCGGCAACGCGGGCGAGCCGTGCCTCGGTATAGCGGTAGGCCGCCGGTGAATCGCCATCCATCGAGCCAAAATTGCCCTGGCCGTCGATCAGCGGCAGGCGCATCGCGAAATCCTGCGCCATGCGCACCATCGCGTCGTAAATCGCCAACTCGCCATGCGGATGGTATTTGCCGATCACATCACCGACGATGCGGGCGGATTTGCGATAGCTGCGGTTCCACTCGTTGCCGTTGACCTTCATCGAATAGAGGATGCGGCGATGCACCGGCTTCAGCCCGTCGCGCACATCGGGCAGCGCACGGGCGACGATCACGCTCATCGCGTAATCGAGATATGAGCGCCGCATCTCGTCTTCGATGGTGACCGCGGTGATGTCGGGAGCGGGCGGGGGTGGTGGCGGCGGAGCGGGGGTAACGGCCAAGGGACCTCGCGCGGGTGATCTCGGGACGATTTCACGCGTCACCGGCCCGCGGGCACGGCGCGCCCCCTAAAGATGGGAATTCCCGGTCTGATTACCGCATTTCGCAGGTGCGAACAAACGATTTGCCGCGAGCAATTCCGCGGTTTTCCGCAACCCCGGCGGTCACGAAGCGGCAACCGGCCGCCGGTTTGTGAGAGTGGGGTCCAAGCCGGTGCAGCCGCCGACACTTGGTCCGACCACGGTTGGCGGGACCCCGGCCGCCCAATCGAGCGGCGCGATGCCGACGGATGGTCCTCGCCCGTTGGCGGCATTGCGCCACCGCTATTTGATCTGGTGGTCCGATTGACAAAACGCTCGGGAACGAGGGGTTTCGATCGGCCGCTAGGGCGGTCCACCGACGATCGCGCGGTAGATCGCCAGGATCAGCACGGCGCCGACCACCGCCCCGATAAACCCGGCGCTCTGCCCGGGTGCGTAAAAGCCGATGCGCTGTCCGAGCCAGGACGCGAAGATCGCGCCGACGATGCCGAGCAGTGTCGTGACGATAAACCCGCCCGGTCCGTGCACAAAGAGCTTGGCGATCGCACCCGCCAAAAAGCCGATGATGATGACCCACAGCCAGTGCATCGTCGCCCCCGCTTGCCCACGGCACGGTCAGCTTCGCGTCAGCAATAACTCGTTTGCTCCGCGGAACGCAACAGGCGGCGGTTCACCTTTCCGGCGTGCCGAAGCCAGCTGTGTGGGAGAGATTCCGCCCGTCGGACCTCCGGTTTGGGCGCCACTTGCTTGCCGCCTATGCAACCCGAGCGTGGGGTCTGGAAATCGTCGCGTCAGAGATGGAATTCCACGCCGCTCCTGCGGTTTAGCATAGAGAAGCCGCCGATCGCCGATCTGCCGATTGAACAGACCAGGCGCGCCGGCGGTGGAACTGGAGGACCGAAATGCCCCTCGACGGTACCGAGCTCTTCGAAGACCCGTCTCTCGCCAAGCTCAACCAGGTGGAGCGCCTGTTGGCGACCGAGCGTCACTGGTGCAAGGGCCGGCTGCGCGATGCCGACGGGCGGCGCTGCCTGGTCGACGCGATCACTACTGTCGGCGGCCGCCTGGAGCTGACCCGCCCGATCCTGCGCGCCGTCAAGGAGGTAAGCGGCAGGCGGTATTGGCGGATCGAAACCTTCAACGACGACCCGCTGACGACGCATCGCGATGTGTTGCGCGTGCTGCATCGAACGCGCGAGGACATCCTCGAGGGGATTGCCGCCTCGGCTTGCCGCAGGCCATGGCAGCGCAAGCTGGTGCTGGCGCTAGGTGGCTTTCTCGCTGGTGATCCGCGAGGGGATGCCAAAGACCCGGCGCACGGCCCGCGCGACGTCGCGCCGCGCTCTGTCGATACCGACGGACCGGAGGGGCAGCTGCACGACCGCTCCCTGTCACAGGACCCATCCCTGGCCCGCGAGGCAAGCGATGCGCATTTGTGAGCGCGTTCGCGACCCGCGCACAGTGGAATAGTGACGGGTCGCGCCGATGTTGATCGGCGATGGCAGGGACACCGGGAACCCTTCCAACCATGCCCTGCGTCAAGATTGCAGGCCGCAACGCGGGGGTGAAGGGCTAATTTAAGACGCCGCGACCGAGCGGGTCGATGACGGACCCGCCGGTCCGGATTGGGCCGGAACCAATGGCAGCAACGGCGAAACCTGTCAGGCATGGGGCGGCGCCGAGCCCGTCACCTGCCAACAACCAGGTGCGGCGGCAAAACCGCTTTCTTGGAACCGCGCTTGGCTGCGTCGTCGTCGCAGTTTTCGCCGCTGCGGTCGGCTTTGCGGTCCTGCTGCATTATGTCGAAGCGCACCATCTCATCTCGAACCTCTGACGATCACGCGGCGCCAAGCGCAGCACACTCGATCGGCCGGCGCCAAATGATCCGGCTGATCGGCGCGGGTCTCGGCTTGGTGCTGGTCGCGGGCTGCGGCGACAGCGCGAAATGGCACTCGATCGACGTCTCGGGCAGCCTGCCTGCACTGGCGTTCACGATGACGCGCGCTGCCACCGGCAAAGAGGTCACGCAGGCCGACTATCGCGGCAAGATCGTGCTGCTTTATTTCGGCTACACCAACTGCCCGGATGTCTGTCCCGAGACCTTGTCGAACCTGGCCCAGGTCCTGACCCGGATCGGCCCGGACGCGCAGCATGTCCACATGCTGTTCGTAACCGTGGACCCGCACCGCGACACGCCGCCGGTGCTCGCCAGCTATGTCAAGGTGTTCGCCCCGCAGATCGAGGGGCTGCGCGGCACCGGGGACCAGTTGGCAGCTCTGGCGCGGCGCTATCGCGTCGTCTATTCGGTCTCCCCGGCGACCAAGGATCACCCTTATGAGGTCACCCACAGCTCGGCGATCTATGTATTCGACGGGTCCGGGGCGGCCAGGCTGATCATCGGCTCGCTGAGCTCAACTCACCCCGACATCCAGGGAACCGCCGCCGATCTAAAGCGTCTCATCGTGGCGAGCCACCCGCCGGGATTGCTGGCCAGGCTGCGCCGGCTGGTCTAGCGGGCGTCACTTCCCGGCCGCGTTGCGCACCGGAAACGTCGCGTTCAGGGTTCCGCCATCAGCAAAGCGCAATGTCACCGGGACCGACCGGCCCGGGCGCATCTGTGCCGAGGGCGACATGCACATCAGGTGGTAGCCGTCTGGCGCAAAGCTGATCTTGCCATGCGCCGGCACCGTGGCCTTCGCCACCATGACCATGCTCTCGCGGCCATGCTCGCTGACGCTGCGGTGCAGCATCAGCCTGCCGCAGGCGGGTGACGCCGCCGCGACGAGCGTGTGCGCCGTGCCGGTCGGGTTCGATAATGTGAAGTATCCGGCTGCCGGCAGCGAGGGCAGCACCATACGAAACCATGCGGCGTGCAGCGCCAGCCCGCCCTCGCCGGCCCGCGCCGCCGCAAGCATGCCCAACAGCGCGCACATTGCCGCGAGCGCGCAGCGCCCCGGCCTAGCGACCGGTCCAGCTGCTGGCGAGCACCGTCGCCGCGTCACGATCCTTCTCACTCGCCGCATCCTCATGAATCCTCAGCGCATTCATCACCAGCAGCACTGCCAGCGCTCCCATCATCGCCGGCGGGATCCAGATCACGATGCCACCGATGTGCTGATCCTCGAGCGCCCCGATCGACGGCAGCAGGCGGCCACAAAGATCGTAATAGGGGTAGAGGTCGCTGTTCGAAAAGGCGATCGTCGCACCGAGCGCGATCTGTGGAAAAATCACACCAAGGGCGAGCGCGACGCGCGCGCCGTAGGACACCCGCGCCGGCGGCGCCGGTCTCGGGTCGAGCACCAGTGACCAGAACAGCACGCCGTCGAGCACCATGCTCCAGTTCATGACCGCGTAGAGCCGCCAATCAATCATCGCCCGGAAATGGATCGGCGGCACCAGCCAGAAATAGATCAGCCCGACAAACAGCAAGGCCGCCAGCCACGGCCGCTGCAACACGGCGATCGTCGCCGTGACAACCCGGGAGGCGACCACCCGCTGGGCCCAGCGCGGCATGCCGCGGCGCAATGTTCCTCCGGCGCCGCCGAGCGCAATCAGAAACGGGCCGAGATGATGCATGACCACATGCTGGATGCGGTGCAGAAAGAACATGTGCTGCGCCAAATAATCGTATCGCGTCTGCAGCACCGCATAGATTATCGCAAGCCCGACCAAGAACAGGGCCCGCCGCCAGACCGGGGGCCGCTCGGCGGCTGGTGCGGCGGCGAGACCGCGGCAGAACCATAGCGACACGAGAGCCGCCACCAGGTATTCCGATGGTGAAAACTCCCAGGGCAGCCAAAACGGCAACCGCGCCGGATGGTGCGCCGACAGCCACCACAGCAATACCCCGAGCGCGCCGATCACGGCATAGCCGGCTTGCTCATAGACCGAGCCTTGCGCCGCGGCGTGTTGTGCCCGCTGCTGCTCCATCGCCACAGCAGCTAGGCGCGCCGCCCGGCTTTGTCAAAGCGCGATTGGGCGCAGCCCGGCCGAAATGCGTCGATTGCCGGAATTACGCGGCACGACGCGAGCCGCTCTCAGCCCCAGACCTCGCGGGCGGTTTCGACGACGAGACGCAGCTTGGCATTCTGCTCATCGATTGTCAGCACGTTGCCATCGACGGTCGACGAGAAGCCGCATTGCGGACTGAGGCACAACTGCTCGAGCGGCACGTATTTCGCCGCCTCGTCGATGCGGCGCTTCAATGAGTCCTTGCTTTCGAGCGCCGCCCGCTTGCTGGTCACAAGACCCAGCACGACGCGTTTCGACCCGCGCGGCACAAAGCGAAGCGGCTCGAACCCGCCCGAGCGCGCGTCGTCATATTCGAGAAAAAAGCCGTCGACCGCCAGTTCGCCAAACAGCGCCTCGGCGACATGATCGTAGCCGCCCTCGGCCATCCAGCACGAGCGGAAATTGCCGCGGCACATATGCGTGCACACGGTCATGCCGGTAGGCCGGTTCGCCAGCGCGGCGTTGATCACCTCGATGTTGGTCAGGTGCTGCGTCGCGCCGTCGCCGCCGATGCCGGATACATAGGCGCGCTGCGCCGGGTCGTTCAGATAGGCGAGGCTCGTATCGTCGAGCTGCAGATAGGTGCAGCCGAGGCCGTGCAAGGCGGCGATCTCGGTCCGGTAGACGAGGGCGAGGTCGTGCCAGAACGCATCGAGATCGGGATAAATCTTGGGCTCGATCGCCGCCCGCCCGCCGCGGTAGTGCAGCATCGACGGCGACGGGATCGTCAGCTTCGGCGTGGTTCCCGGCGGCGCCACCGACTGCAGGAAGGAGAAATCCTCGGCAAAGATGGTGTGGTCAAGTGCCAGCCTGCCGCCGATGCGAAACGCGCCAAGCCCGGCTTCGACGGTGCCGCTCTCGTTTCGGAATTGCAGGCGCAGCTTCTGATCGAGTCTGGTGACGCCGCCCAGCTGATAGAGAAAATCCATATGCCAGGAGCCGCGGCGAAACTCGCCATCGGTGACCCCCCGCAGCCCGATGTCACGCTGCATCGGTACCGCGGCGCCGATCGCCAGATCCTCGGCGCGGCGCAGCTCCGTGCCCCGGATCCGCCCGGCCTCGTGCTCGCTGCGCGCTTGCAGCAGCGTTGTCGGTCGCAACAGGCTGCCGACGTGATCGGCGCGAAACGGTGGTCCATCATCCATGCGAAATCTCCCTGGCGGTTCTTTTGTGGAGAGGTGCCCGGCCGAAGCTTCCGATCGGCCTTGCCTCTGTTCGCGGATATCACAAAGCCGGTCGCGATCGCCAGCGCCGGGTCCCGTCAATAGCCGCCGCCATGCGCGGAGCGGGTATTCGGGCACTGGCCGGCCGGCGGGCAGATCACATCAATCGCATTGCTGCAACCGCCGACCGCCAGCACCAGGCCGACGATGATCAGCCGGGCGACGAGTTCTCGCACTCTGTTGTCGAAATTGTCGTTGTCGGAATGGTCGGGCCGCCGCATGACCAGCACGCCGAGGCTGGCGGCGAGGCTTCACCGGCCGACGGCGTAGCCCTGCATGCCGCGCGGGTTGGCCGCCGCCTTCAGCAACCGCCCCTCGGGGGTGTCCTCTCGGGCGCAGGCCGAGAGACGGCCCTCCGACCACGGCGCTTCGGCGACGATCCGGTGGCCGCGCTCGGCGAGCGCCCGACGCGTCGCCTCGGGCAGACGTTCTTCGACGACCACCAGGCCCGGATTGGCGGCGCGGGGAAAAAACGAGCTCGGCGCGTGCTCGGTGTGAAACGCCGGGCAGTCGATCGACTCCTGGAGGTTCATGCCGTGATGCAGGTGATGCAACAGCATCAGCGCCGACCATTGGTCCTGCTGGTCGCCGCCGGGCGTGCCGAAAGCGAGACACGGGGTGCCGTCGCGAAACGCCATCGACGGCGACAGTGTGGTGCGGGGACGCTTGCCCGAAGCAAGGCTCGCCGGCAGCCCGTCCTCGAGCCAGAACATTTGCATGCGTGTGCCGAGGCACACCCCAAGCTCGGGGATGACCGGCGAGCTCTGCAGCCAGCCGCCCGAGGGAGTGGCCGAAACCATGTTGCCCCAGCGGTCGATGACATCGACATGGCAGGTGTCGCCGGCGACGACTCCTGCGCGGGTCAGTGTCGGCTCGCCGAGGCCGCCCATGGTCGGCTCGCCAAGACCTGCGGTGACAGGGCGGCTCTTCCGACCGCCGACCAGCACGCGCGGCGAGCGGCCGTCGGGGCTGCCCGGGCGCAGCTCCAGCGAAGCGCGCCCGCCGACCAGCTGCCGCCGGGCATCGTTGTACTCGGCGCTGAGCAGGGTGGCCATCGGCACATCGACAAAATCGGGATCGCCGTACCACGCTTCACGATCGGCAAAGGCGAGCTTCAGGCATTCGACGACGAGGTGGACAAATTCCGGCCCGAGCGGGTCCAAACCTTCGAGATCGAAGCCCTGCAGCAATGCGAGTGTTTGCAGCAGCACCGGGCCTTGGCTCCACGGCCCACCCTTCATCACCGTCCAG